>JBFKTM010000268.1:0-5162 GCA_041636295.1 Oleiphilaceae bacterium | reverse complement strand
TAGGGGAGTCGAACCCCTGTTACCGCCGTGAAAGGGCGGTGTCCTAGGCCTCTAGACGAAGGGGACGCAATAGACGCTTCGTCTTCCTTTGAAAGGAGCGCGCATTCTAACGTCAGATATTTAATGGGTCAAGCAAAAGCACTATATTTTTTTTTGGTAAACATCTGTATTTTCAATGCATTAGTCTATAATAACTGTTATACATCAACACGCATTAAAAAAAACGAATTTTAGATATGTCTGTTACCGCTATTACAATCGTTATTATCCTTATTATACTTGGCTCCATTGCAGCGTTATTTATAAGCCAGGCACGAGAAAAGGCGCGAATTGAGAAAATCAGAAAAGCCAACTCACTGCAAGATAGATATCGAAGAGTTCAGCGATTACTTAATGAGATCCCCCCACAATATCTCAACAAGGAGCTGAGAGTCATGATACTTGAGCGCGGGATCGAAACACTCAAAGAGCTCGCTCCATTCAAATTGGATACCTCCATTCCGTCAAAACTAGCCGCAGACCATCAAACACTAAAAGAATTACAAGAGTCGAATGAAAAACCAAAACCTGTCGCAATTAAAGATGAGGCTGCAGCGAAAGAGGTCAGAAAATTACTTGAACTCCTCTACCGCTTTATTGAACGCCAGCAAGCCACAAAAAAACTGGATAAAACCACCAGTAAAAAATATCTAACCTACATCAACTATCTCATTTCAAAATCTAAGGCAGACTTTTATGTCGATCGCGCCAAACAGTCACACGCCAATGGAAAAATAAGGGTAGCAATACATAATTATCATAATGCTGTATCTGAAATGATGCGCATTAAAGAGAATCCATTAGCCGTAAAAGCGATCAACAACTATCGTGCACAAATAAAGCAACTTGAAGTGGCAGCCAACGAAGGTAGCGACACACCAAAAACAGAAAAACCAGAAGAACAAGAGACACTTAACAAAGAGTGGGACAGTTTTCTTGATAAAGAAGATAAATGGAAGAAAAAGAATGCTTATGATGACTAACACTACACATTATCAGCATTTTAAATTATTGTACTTTTGTCCATACTAACCGTTAATAATATGTTACAAGGTGTCTATTTAGATGATTAACCACCTTAATATCAAAGGGTTTTTAAGCCTAAAAGGATTACTCGCTAAGTGAAAATTAACTTATCTAACAGGTTGTCATTCAAACTGGCCAGAAATACGGTGCTGGTTGCATTGCTGTTGGGTATGATACTGAACCTGTTTCAGGTTCTACTCGATTATCTCAATGAAAAAACCGCACTCGATCAAGATATTCAAGCGCTGATTACGATTAGCCATACGCCAGCCTCCCAGATTGCCTATAACATCGACTCCCGTTTAGCGGAAGAACTACTCGAAGGTTTACTTAAACACCCTTCGATAATAGAAGCTGAGATTATCGATACGGACAACCGTGTATTGGCGCGCCGTCACCGCCAAATGACGGATTCGGCCTACCGCTGGCTAAGTGATCTGTTATTTGATCCAACCCGAAATTACGCTACTCGACTTGCCGTCCAGCAACTGTCAGACGTTGACCTTGGAAACCTAAATGTTGTTGTTGACACTTACCCAGCTGGGACCGCTTTTTTAAAACGAGCAGCCTTTACACTAATATCCGGCTTTATTAAAAGCCTTGCCCTTTCAGCCCTACTACTGTTCGTGTTCTACCTGATGCTGACCAAGCCACTACTAAAGGTCATTAACTCAGTAAGCGAAGTAGACCCTGAGACTCCGGAAAAAGTTAGACTCCCCGTACCCAAAGGGCACCAGCATGATGAAATTGGAATTCTGGTAGAAAGTACCAACGACCATTTGCAGACGATAGAGCGAAGTTTACAACTCGTACGAAAGACCGAGTCACGACTTAAGAATTACTCAGAACAACTTGAACAGATAGTAGAAACACGAACCAAAGAACTCTCAGATAAGAACGACCAACTTATTAAGAGCAACCAGGAACTGGTTGTTGCCAAAGAGGAGGCCGTTAGACGCGCCAAGGCCCGGGCAGATTTCCTTGCCAATATGAGCCATGAAATTAGAACCCCTTTCAATGGCGTTCTTGGCATGATCAGCCTAACCATGGAAGAACCACTGACCGAACGTCAAAAACGCCAACTCGATGTCGCCTACAACTCTGGCGTATCATTGCTGGACCTGCTCAACGACATTCTGGACATATCAAAAGTTGAAGCAGGTAAACTGTCTCTAGAAAACATATGTTTTGATTTGAGACACACGGTAGAAGAAGTTTCAAGCCTGCTGGCGCAAAATGCTCACGCCAAACACATTGAACTCATTTTGGATGTAGACCCTGCCTTCCCTGAACGAGTGTTTGGAGACCCAACCAGAATTAGGCAAGTTATTAGCAACCTGTCAGGCAACGCTATCAAGTTTACCGAAGAGGGAACGGTTACAATCAGACTCTACCAGGAAGATGCTTCTGTTGTTATCAAGGTTATTGATACCGGCATCGGTATTTCACCAGATACCATGGAAAAAATATTTGCTCCATTCGCGCAGGCGTATTCTGACACAACCCGCAAATATGGTGGTACCGGTCTAGGGTTAACCCTTTGTCGTCAATTAGTGAATCATATGTCGGGGCAACTTACCGTTGAGTCTGTAGAAGGCGAAGGCAGTATTTTCACAACAAAAATACCCCTCGAAATCGATAGCAAAACTCTGCCACACCCCATCAATGGAGCACTTAACAGCCATGACATCGTCATCATCCACAAAGACGATAACAACCAGTTTAAAAACCTGATAAAACAACTCCAGCACTGGAGCCTCAAAACTAAAACGTACACTTACTCTGAAATTAAAACCCTGGAGTTTCCTACAATCATCTCCGGTAACTCTAGTGACCCACTCTACCTGGTA
The DNA here is from genome assembly GCA_041636295.1 of Oleiphilaceae bacterium. Lineage (GTDB taxonomy): Bacteria > Pseudomonadota > Gammaproteobacteria > Pseudomonadales > Oleiphilaceae > Alkalimarinus. The sequence continues at coordinate 2,247 of JBFKTM010000268.1, read as the reverse complement.
GACAGCCCTGAAATTTCAAAAGAGATCTGCAAAGAGATACCTGCAGACCATATCATCCTCGTTTCGGGCAAAAACTATGCAGAAAACAAAGACAGTCAACATCAAGCATTTTTCGGCGCCCACATCCACTCCCCATTTAGTCGCCATAATTTAGAGAAAACACTGCTCAAAGCGATAGGCATTGACTCAATTGCAGAGCCTGCTAAAGAAAAAAGTGAGACGACTGGAGGCGAAGGTCATTCAGTTCTGTTAGTTGAAGACAATCAAGTCAACCAGTTAGTAGCCAAAGCAATATTGGCAAAACTCGGATACCAAGTCACCATTGCTTACAATGGTCAACAAGCGGTAGACATAGTCAAAACACAACCGTTTGATGCTATTTTAATGGATTGCCACATGCCAATAATGGATGGCTACGAGGCGACACGCATCATAAAATCAGAGCTAGGGAAAAAAGACCTCCCTATCATAGCCGTAACGGCCAATGTAATGCACGGAGATCGTGAAAAGTGCTATAGCGCAGGTATGGACGATTACATCACCAAACCCTATGAACGCCATGTGTTATTAGAAGTACTGAAAAAATGGATTGACCTTAAAGCCGAAAAAGAAAAGGTATGAATAGCAGTAGCGGTAGAGTGCAGCAACCTCACTTCCACTCCCCAGATGAACCAGATAACTTCCCAAGCGTTGATCTAAGCTGCTCATACACCTCACCAAGTTGCTCGATCGTTAGCCCACTGGCACATCTCAACGCCTCCGGCACTTTCAACGCCTTACGCCTGAGACAGACACCAGCCTCCGTTAGATAGACCCTAACCACTCGCTCATCACTCCGGTCTCGAACCCTGTCAACGAGACCTTGCTGCTCTAGTCGCTTAAGCAGAGGGGTGAGCGTACCACTATCAAGCTGCAATCGAGCAGACAACTGACCCACGTTTATGCCCTGTTTTTCATGCGGTATTTTGATCGTCTTTTGCCCCCCCTCTCCAGACACATCGTAAAACTCCCATAACACCATCATTACCAGATATTGTGGATAGGTAATTCCAAGTTCACCGAGTAGCGGTCGATAAGCGGCCGTCATCTTACGGGAAGCAGAATACAACAAAAAACATAACTGATTTTCTAATTTAAGCGGATCATCGCCAAACTCCTGTTTTCGATTACCCATACACCGCTCCCGACTTAGACCTCTATTGATGACCATTATCCAGAATAAACACTACAAAACGGTTCCAACCACACTGGAACCGTTAACAAGAAATCAGATTACAGTAATTTTTCGATCTCTGGAGCCAACTTGGCGGGTTCAGCCGTCGGAGGAAATCGTTTAACCACATTGCCGTCTTTATCCACTAAAAATTTGGTAAAGTTCCACTTGATTTTTTCTGACCCCATTAACCCTTTTGCAGCACTTTTCAGGTACTTATAAATGGGATGGGTGTCAGCGCCATTTACATCAATTTTAGAGAACATGGGAAAGCTAACACCATAGTTAAGCGAACAAAATTCGCTAATCTCCTGATCTGATCCTGGATCCTGATGTAGGAACTGATTGGAAGGAAAACCAAGCACGACCAAACCTTTTTCGCCATACTTTTTATAGAGCGACTCTAATCCTTCAAATTGCGGAGTGAAACCACACTTGCTTGCAGTGTTTACGATTAAAAGAACCTTTCCCTTATACGGCTCTAAATTTTCAGTTTTACCATTAATTGTCTTTAAAGGGATGCTATAGATACTGTTTTCCACTTGATGCTCCTGCGAATAATTAATGTCATTTAGAATTGGATCGTCACTACATCCTTTCGATGATACAACCCACTCAATATCGCACACTATTATATTGTGCACAAGATATTAATCTGATATCCCTACTTATCATTACTTAACATAAAACACTCAGTCGATAGACAACGCCAACAACTTACTTATATGAGCAAGAGGCCTATTAGAAAGGGCCTGCAAATCATTAAAGAACAACTCAACAGATAACAACTCCGATTTGGATGTCGGCCTACGATCAACGACATTTAAATTCCTCAATTGATTGACCACATCATCAGTCAATATAAAGGTATCTTTTCCAACCATACGTAAGAAATAGCTAGAAGACTGACCGCCCATCCGTTTAAATCTTTTCGCAATCAATTTCCATAATGCAACAAGCCCCTCATCCCATTCCGCCAGAAGCCGCCCAAACCCATTGGTTTCTCTCGAAAGATCTTTCATCTCCAGGCCATT
>JBFKTM010000267.1:0-5165 GCA_041636295.1 Oleiphilaceae bacterium | reverse complement strand
TGTTATGGATGTGTCGGATGCAGACTCCGTAGAGCAGGGAATCGATCAGGTTAAATCAGCTTATGGCGCTCCTCTGGTGTTGGTTAATAATGCCGGTATTACCAAGGATAACTTGCTGCTAAGGATGAAACCAGAGGAGTGGGATTCTGTTTTAAATACCAATCTGTCCTCTCTTTACAGAACCTCGAAAGCGGTGTTGCGAGGGATGACAAAAGCGCGTTGGGGGCGAATTATCAATGTGAGTTCGGTCGTGGCGTCCATGGGGAATGCGGGGCAGGTTAATTATGCAGCTGCTAAATCAGGTGTTGAAGGGTTTACCCGCTCTCTTGCTAAGGAGATTGCAGGCAGGGGGATAACTGTTAACTCAGTTGCACCTGGTTTTATTGAAACCGATATGACAAAAGAGTTATCAGAAGATCAAGTGAGTGCTATGTTGTCTATTATCCCTGCCCAGAGATTGGGTAAGGCTGAAGAGATTGCGTCGCTTGTGGGTTTTCTGGCCGGAGAATCGTCAGGCTATATCACCGGTGAAACAATTCATGTTAATGGCGGTATGTACATGGGGTAAGTCGATTAGGGGCTTGCGTGATATCTCTTTTTAGATAAAATTCACGCTTGTTTAAGGGATTATATTCTAATAGACTAGCACGCTATTAAGTGCTTGGTTTTTATATTGTGAGGAAAGTATGAGTACTGTTGAAGAGCGCGTTAAAAAAATCGTCTGCGAGCAACTGGGCGTTAAAGAATCTGAAGTTCAGAATACCTCGTCTTTTGTAGAAGACTTAGGTGCAGACTCTCTCGACACGGTCGAGCTAGTAATGGCGCTTGAAGAAGAATTTGAAACAGAAATTCCTGATGAAGAGGCCGAGAAGTTGGCAACGGTTCAGGATGCGATTGATTACATTATTTCTCATCAGTAGAAATTCAGTATTATTCTAGCCAAGCATCAAGCCGTCCTGATTCAATATCACGGACGGCTTTTTAGTATCTGCAATACTGATTTTAACGCCATGCTTTAGAATGGACTTTGTGAGGTTTTAAATGGGATCAAGACGAGTAGTAATTACCGGCACTGGAATGATTACACCACTGGGTAACTCTGTTGCTGACTCATGGGATGCTGCCATTAATGGCGTTAGTGGTATTGGATTGATCGAATGTTTTGACACTGAAGATTTCGCCACAAAAATTGGTGGGGCGATCAAAGGGTTGGATATCGAGCGTTATCTCAGTAAAAAAGAGACGCGAAAGATTGATTTGTTCATGCAGTATGGATTGATAGCCGCTATACAGGCTGTGGAAGATGCCGGGTTAGCGGACTGCAAAGATAGTCTGATTTTGGATCGTGTTGGAGTTGCAATTGGTTCCGGTATTGGAGGGTTGGACACGATCGAGAGGACCTATAAGTCATTGCTGGATGGCGGTCCGAGAAAAGTCTCTCCTTTTTTTGTTCCGGGTTCTGTTATCAATATGATTGCTGGAAACTTAGCGATCAAGTATGGTTTTAAAGGTCCTAATATTGCGATTACCACGGCTTGTACCACCGGAACTCACAATATTGGATATGCTGCCCGAACGATTGCTTACGGTGATGCCGATATTATGATTGCGGGTGGTGCTGAAATGGCAACGACGCCAACCGGGGTTGCAGCATTTTGTTCGGCGCGTGCATTGTCTACACGGAACGATGAGCCACAGCGCGCTAGTAGGCCTTGGGATATTGATAGAGATGGTTTCGTCTTAGGTGATGGTGCTGGCGTGGTAATTTTAGAAGAATTGGAATCTGCCAAAAGACGAGGTGCCAACATACTATGTGAGCTGGTTGGCTTTGGTATGAGCGATGATGCCCATCATATTACCTCACCTCCTGAAATCGGAGAGGGTGCTCAGCTCGCGATGAGGCGAGCGCTAAAAGATGCAGGCTTAAGTGCGGAAAAAATAGATTATGTTAATGCTCATGGTACATCGACGCCGCTTGGTGATATTGCTGAGTGCAGAGCCATAAAGTCGGTCTTTGGTAGTGCTGCCGATAAACTTAAAGTGAGCTCTACTAAATCCATGACGGGTCATTTGTTAGGTGCAGCTGGCGCTGTAGAGGCCATTTTTTGTATCAATAGTCTGCTTTATGGCGTTGTACCTCCTACGATCAACTTAGAAAATCCTGATAATGAATGTGATTTGGACTTTGTGCCCAATCTCGCTAAAGAGTGTGAAATCGGAGTGGCGCTCTCAAATTCGTTTGGATTTGGGGGGACCAATGGCTCTTTAATTTTTGCAAAGTTCAATGGCTAGTGGTTTGTCTTCTTTTCCGGTCATAATTAACGGTGATTTCACAACGTCTGTCGATATTTTTGATAGGGGGTTGATGTATGGAGACGGTTTGTTTGAAACCGTTCGCGTAGTAAAGGGGGCTGCCCCGCTTTGGCCCTATCATTGTCAACGGCTGGCACTGGGTTGTAATCGCTTGGGGATTAATATCGACCAAGCGTTGTTTAACAGGTTGTGGGAATATTTACAGAGAGTGATTGCTAAAGCCGGACGGGGCACGGAAACCTGTATTGTTAAAATTATGATTACTCGGGGAAGCGGCGGGAGAGGTTATAAGCCACCATCACATGTGAACCCAACCGAGATCGTTATTTGTTATCCTTCGGTCGATAATCCAGAAGTCAATGTAAGTAAAGGCATCTCGGTATCTGTCTGTAATCACCGTTTGTCTGAAAATCCGGCATTGGCTGGGCTTAAGCATTTGAATAGATTGGATCAAGTTATCGCCAGTGGCGAGCTGGATGAGTCGGTAGCGGAAGGCATTATGCTTGATCAGAAGGGTAACGTGATTGAGGGGACCAAAACCAATATACTGTTCTTTGATAAAAAGAGGGTAATTACCCCTAAAACTACAGTTTGTGGGGTTGAGGGTGTGGTGCGTCGCTTTCTATTTGATAACCTGGCTAAGGTCGGCTTAGAGGGGCGAGTTGAAGAGGTGGCGCTGAGTGATGTTGATAAGTTTGATGGCATGGCGGTTACCAATAGTGTCATAGGTCTTTGGCCAGTACAGAATTTTAATGGTCTGGATCTAAGAATAAGCCCTGTTATTGAAATAATAAAACGTTTGTTTAAAGAAGAGCTGATGTTCGAGTACGTGGTTTGAATAAGATTTGGGTATTTTTAATAGCAGGTTTATTACTGTTATGCGTTATGGTTTCGACGGCCTTTGGCTATTATCGATATAAATTATCAGACCCAATAACCATTGACGGTAAAGGCGAAATTATAGAGATATTGCCGGGCCAAAGCTTTAATGCTGTTGTTAGGCAACTAGTAGTCCGGGATTTAATTGAGCATGACTGGGTAATAAAACTGTACGGGCGTCTCAGTGGGCTCAGTGAAAAAATAAAAGCTGGTGAGTACCAGTTAGAAGGGTCGATCACTATCCCTCAATTGGTCGAAATTTTTGTTGAAGGTCGCTCTATACAATACTCAATAACATTTGTAGAGGGCTGGACATTCAAAGAGATGCTTGGGGAGATCGCTCGTCACGATAAGCTCAAGAAAGTACTTGAAAATAAAACGCCTGAGCAGTTGATTAAAATGTTCAGTGATAGTTACCAGCATCCAGAAGGCCTGTTCTTTCCAGATACCTATAGCTACCATAAGAGCGATACTGACCTAAGTATTTTGCAGCGCTCATTCTTAAGAATGAAAAAAGTGCTGGAAGAAGAGTGGGGACAGCGTGCTAAAGAACTACCTATTTCAACACCGTATGAAGCGCTAGTTTTGGCTTCGATCGTTGAGAAAGAGACCGGTGCGGCGTCTGAGCGAGAGCAAATAGCAGGTGTATTTATTCGCAGATTGCAACGAGGTATGCGATTACAGACGGATCCAACGGTGATCTATGGTCTGGGCGATCAATATAATGGAAATATCACTAAAGCTCATCTGAAGCTGTATACGCCTTATAACACCTACCGAATCAATGGGCTTCCTCCAACGCCAATAGCGTTACCGGGTCGAGAGGCTATTCATGCGGCGCTAAATCCTGATAGTGGTAACTCTTTGTATTTTGTAGCCAAGGGGGATGGCTCTCACCACTTCTCCAAGACATTACAAGAGCATGTAAATGCGGTCAACCGGTATCAGGTCTATCAGCGTTCGAAGAAATATCGTTCATCTAAATAATAGTAAGCGGCATTACAACATACTCTTATTCAATCTATATCTATATTAATTCAGGGGAGAGGCGGTGAAAGAAGGGCTTTTTATTACCGTAGAGGGAGCGGAAGGTGTCGGTAAATCAACTAATATTGATTTCATTCGTCGTACTCTCGAAGCGAAAGGTATAAGTGTAGTGGTGACTCGCGAACCTGGCGGTACGCCAATGGCTGAGGAGATTCGAGAAGTACTGTTGAAGAATCGTGAAGAGGGTGTTGCTGAAAATGCAGAGCTATTACTTATGTTCGCTGCCAGAGCTCAGCATATTGAAAGCCTGATAAAGCCAGCATTAGCCGAAGGTAAATGGGTGCTCTCTGATCGTTTCACTGATGCAACCTATGCTTATCAGGGAGGGGGAAGAGGTGTTGATCTAGAAAAGATCAGTGTTTTGGAAACTTTTGTTCAAGGAGCTTTTCGGCCTCATATTACGTTCCTTCTCGATGCGCCTGTTGAAGTTGGCATGGCGAGAGCTCAAAAAAGAGGTGCGCTTGACCGGTTTGAAAATGAACAATTAGCTTTTTTTCAGAGCGTTCGTAGCACTTATCTACAGCGAGCAAATGACGAGTCTGAACGGTTTGAAGTTATAGACGCGTCTAAATCTCTGGATGAGGTGCAAGGTCAGCTTGGAGTGGTTATTGATGCGGTGTGCAGGCGCGCCTTATAATCTGTTGTAAAGGGCGATTTAATTAGTTTGTATCCAGAAACGTTTTTTCGTCATACCGAAGGATACACAAGAAGTTGAAATTAATGGACCCTGAGATCAAGTCATAGGATGACGACGGGAGATTTATTGTGTTTATGTGCGGACACTAATTGGCGTCACTTTAACTGAGATATATGCCGTTATTAATACCGCTATTGTTACTGAAGTCATATCTAGAAAGGGTAGTTAGACGTGCTTATTATCTCCCCTCATATTTCCATACCTGACGAAGAAATAGAGTTGTCAGCTA
>JBFKTM010000266.1:0-5165 GCA_041636295.1 Oleiphilaceae bacterium | reverse complement strand
CAATCGGTACTGCAACGATAGGGCGTCCACTCTTATTCATAGTGGGATGGCCAGCAGAGTATCGATTTTCTGACTATCACATACTACGATTCGCTCTTCAAATAACGCGATACCATCGTGAAGCTTGATTCTATCAATATAGATACCGCTTACAAACAAGTGCATATCGCCCGTATGCATAGTACGTACCACTATGAAACTAGACGATACGGTAACAACGCCGTTTGGTTCATCCTCTGTTATCAAGCGGGTTGCATCTCGAATGTGTCTATAAGATTGTTCTTCATAGATATTGGCTTCTTGAAGTGCACTAACGCGATCTCTTAGCATCCCTCTCGAGTTAGCCCATATTGATCCGTGTAAGTATCCAAGCTTATAGTCCTCACTATTTGTTACACGGTAACGTCCGTCATCTGTGAACAACTCTGGCCAGCGTTCAAAATCTTTGTTATCTATTGCTGCTGAGTAATCCGCCATCAGATTTTCAATAAGGCGTATGTTATCTTCGTACATTATGTTTCTCCGTAGTTTGGCTTATGCGTTGGGATCAATCCCTTCCATTAGGGAACGGTATTTTTTCCAAAACCCGCGAACAGAAGTTTCTGTTGCACGAAACGGCTGGCTCTCTGCTTTTTCTCCACCCATCATAACCACTGATAGATCCTCATCTGTGCCAGCGATTGCACGTTGTACGAAGTTGCCCACTGCACCATCTTCCATAGAAATAAATCCAGCGGGGCCCACTAAGTTAGCTTGTTTCAAACGACGCTCGATCATTTCGTCATCATCGTCTTCGAAACCAATATATGTCCAAACCAACTCCGTGGTACCGACACTAGTTGGCACAATCTGACGTACTGCTATAGCGTTATGAATCTGTTGAAGTACCAAACCCGGAAAAACGGTTAGAATTTGCAGTGTAACACCATCGCCATACTCATCGACCGACTCCAATAGGCTCGGGTCTTCGAGGCTATATTCATCATTTGCAGATCGAATATTCTGGCTTCCATATTCATCGTTACTCAAACTAGGGTCTATCATCGAATAAGAGACATGATGACCACCGCTTGAATCAACAATAATACCTCCTTGTTGATTAAGGCGGTTTATCTCAAAAGTTGTAAAAAATGTATGGAGAATGCTCGCATGATAACTATCTTTAGCATTTTCGAAATAGAGCTTCCAGTTATTATTCAACACCTGGGTGTTATGGCCAATAATTCGAAGAGGACTTTTTAGTACACGACTAATCCTGCTCGAAATATCAGTACCCAGGTACTCTTCAATACTAGGAACATCATCTGAGAAAGAACCGAATACTAGACCTGAGAACTCTTCGACACGGAGTTTCCGTAGACTATGATCATCCTTGCAAAAGTTTTCGGGCATTCCTCCTTGTCGTTTGATACCACGTTGGAAAGCCACTCCATTTAAGTCACCTTTAAGATCAAAGCTCCAAGCATGATAAACGCAAGTAAGATTCTCTGCCTTACCACTTTTCTTTAAGCACAGAAGTGCTCCCCGGTGTGCACAGCGATTTACAAAAGCATTTAGAGAACCTTCCAGATCACGTGTAACGACAATAGGAGTTTCGCCTATTTGAGATACAAAATAACTTCCTGGTTCAGGAAGCTCTGCGGCTAGGCACAAATAGTTCCATGTAGGACCTTTAAAAATTTTCTCATGCTCAAGGTGGTATTGCTCTTCGTCTGTATAAACGCTGTAAGGTATTGTCGTAACCTTGTTGGATGGCCAATTAACCCCACCAGATTTAGCAATTATTTTAGACATTGCGTTTTTCCTCTTGTTTGATAGATTTTAATATTGACTTAACCATTGATCCAAGCGGTTGATTCTTATCCGCCAAAGTCATAGCTGAACAGTTAACCCGATGTCCTACCAATCGGCCAACGGCGCTAATGTCTTTGCTACAATCGACCCCGACGACTGCTAATAACCTGTTGTCCCGTCCAATGAAGATACTGAGATGTGCGCCATCATCGTACGATCTAACGATAACTTCATGTGGCTCCTCAGGAATTACGCCTACGCCTTGAATACGGTGCTGAAATTGATCCGACCAGAACGACGAGTTTTCCTTATACTCTCTCATCTCGTTGGTAACGCTGTTGGCGCCGACCAAATGACCATGATCTTGCGCATGCCGCCAAGATTCTAACCTGAACGGCGGCCTATTATTGCTAGTAGTGAAACTAGCCACTTCTCCTGCTGCAAAGATATCCGGGTAGTTGGTTTGTCCGAATGAATTTACATTTATTCCGTTATTTACTCCAATACCCGAAGCCCTTGCTAGGCCGTCATTTGGTAGTACCCCGATGCCAACCACAACATCATCTGCAATTAACACGCTATTATTCGTTAAAGAAACCGCCAGTTCTCCGCTAGCTAAACGTCGTATATTATCTACCGAAACTCCTAGCCGAAAGCTCACACCACGATCTCGATGAATATTCTCTATCTGTTTAGCCGTTAGTGGATCGGAACTCCGCGTTAATATACGCGAACCCGTACCGATCACCGTTACATCGATTCCCCTTTCACGAGCAGAAGCAGCGACTTCTAATCCGATAAGTCCTGAACCGATAACAACAATTTTCTTAGCACTGCGGAGTGCAGAACGGAGGCGGATAGAATCTTCTGCCACTCTTATACAATGTAAATGCTCGTCCTGAATAACTCCCCAACCAGGCGGAATAGGTCGAACAATTGATCCTGTCGCCAAAATCAGTGAGCTGTAAGAAATCCTATCACTGCTTTCCAAAAGGATCGTACGCTTAGTTGGCTCGACACCAACCACCTTGACTCCTGTACGAATATCTATATTTAGTTGCTCAAACTTAATACCAGGTGTTAACAAGGATTTAGTTAAATCTGCATTAGGCGCTAATTGCTGTTTGGAAAGATGAGTACGGTCATAAGGTAAATGAGGCTCTGCACCAATTAGCGTGATCTTTATGTCTGAATCAATTGCACGTGCACTCAATGCCGCTGAGGTACCAGCAACCCCGGTCCCTACTATTACCAGATGACGCTCGTTAGACATTTTCACGCTCCAATTCTTCTGGAGCACTTAACACAACGAGGCCATCCACAACGTCCACGCTATAGGTAACCATCGGATGAGTTACAGGAGGCGCACAGGGCTCACCAGACACTACGTTAAAGCAGCCTCCATGCAGGGGGCACTCAATGACATCGCCATCAAGAAACCCATCAGACAACCTTGCGTTACCATGATTACATACGTTTTTTGATGCATAAAATTTTCCGTCAACGTTATACAGTGCGAGATCATGCCCCGCGACATGTACTGCAATCACATCATCAAGGGGTACATCTTTCACACTGGCTAGTACTAGTTGGTTTGCGGCCATATGACGTAACCTCTACAAAGCAAATTGGATAAAATGGCCCCTATGGCCTACACCTTCGAGGCCGTTATTTAAAGGCAATTAATGTTAACTAGGGACCAACCGTGTTTTTCTTTTATACGTTCTAATTCTAAGCGGCCGTTCTCTTATATCTGTGGTTATTCAGGTATTATTAGGCACCTAATTTCAGTAACTTATTGACTATTTCTGGCATTAAGCAGTTGACTTTGATGGTTTTCCAACTCTTCGGACCAAACACCTTTTTCCTTGTAAAATTCTACAGCGACCTTATGAAAAGGAATTACTGCATCTGTGTTGGCATATCCTGCGGGTTTCCACGAGGATAGAGTGCGAGTGATCAATGGCAACTCATCCGAATGCTCCCATAAAGCTGTCATAACTCGTTTAATAGCTTCATCGTCCATATCAGGGCGAGCGTAGAGTGTTGTCTGGTAGCTCAAGACATAAATATCCTCATCCTGAATTCCCACAGGACCTTTATTAGCGAGAAAGGCGACAAAAGCCGGTCCATTTTTCTGAGCGCGGCGCATTGCATCAGGTGAAGGATCAATAGGAAGAAGTCGAGCACCAGATTGAGCATCAAGTTCCTGAAGGATACCGCTACCAACTGACCCAACAGCAGCGTCTGCACGGCCCTCCATCACCGCACGAACTCCTTCCGGGTAACTTGACACTCGTACTAGTTCGATATCGTCAGTGGTTAGACCGGCATTGGCTAGTGCTGCAATCGCGGTTTTCGTCGATCCAGCAAAAGCACCATAGTCAGCCACCACTCGCCGACCTTTTAAGTCAGCAATCGATTTAATATCGTCAGTTTTTCGTGTAATGAAGGACAACCGTATTGTGGAACCCAACATGAGCGTTCGCATATCATAGCCCTTACCTCCATTTGCACCAGTAAAGGGCCCTTCTGCGTCATAAGCTAGCCTAGCTTCTATAGGACTTGCGATCCCCAAGTCAGCTTCCTTTGTCAAGAACATTGGGAAGAATACAGATCCCGACTGGGGGAGCACATCCACTCTGTCGCCGCTATATTTACTGATTGTTGATGCCAACGCCTGAGCTTGTGTATAAAACAAACTACCTGCTGGATTGCCACCCATAACTAGGATGTCCGCCGATGCGAACGAAGTACTTACGCCAATCAAGACCCCGGCCATTACTTTAAGAAGGTAATTTCGAAATTTCATTTTGATCATCATTATTTCCTCTTGTTATTTGATTTTTCCGCGTTCAACATGGAACTTTTCTGCGCACTCATTAAATCATATAACAACCTCATTTTTATATTTTATTCTTTGCAGAAAATGCAATCCCACCAAAGCTAACAGCGTCAAGATGGATATCGACCAAGAAGTTGATCCTACAGTAAATGCTAAGATACCAGCTCCCAACGATACGAACCTGAGAATCGGACTTACTAAACCAGACCAATATCCAACCAATCCAATAGAAAGAAGGAATACACCAATAATACCGGCTAGGACAGCTTGCACTATGTCCCAAAAACTACCATTCATAAGAAAAGCTTCATTGAAAACGAAGACAAATGGGATCAAGTATGCAATCACAGCAAAGCGTAGGGCATAAAATGCTGTAGACCAAGGTCCGGAACCGGCGATGGAGACAGCAACAAATACCGCTAGACATACTGGTGGAGTCAAGAAAGACAGCGTGCCAAAGTAAAAAACGAACATATGCGCAGCAAGCTCATTCACCCCAACCTGGGTGAGAGCTGGACCAACGAGT
>JBFKTM010000265.1:0-5179 GCA_041636295.1 Oleiphilaceae bacterium | reverse complement strand
GTCGTTTCTGCAAGATAAACAGCCCACCGCCCACCTGCAGACGGTTAACCGGAATTTTCACTCCGTCAGTGTTAAAGCCATGGTCAAGGAGGGCTTTGGTGTCGGCTGGCTCCCCTCCCGGCTGGTGGAGGAGAGCTTGAAGTATGGCACCATCCAGCGCGCCGGCAGCGTCGAATGGAATATCCCCCTGGAAGTGCGGTTATACTGCTTGCAGGGTAATCCTAATCCTAACTTGCGGCGTTTCTGGTCGGCATTGACCGCCTTTCTGCATGAGCAGCAGGGTAACACGAATATTGCCGACTTCACTTTAAAGCAGCGCTAACGGCTCGCGTTTGCAGTCAGATCCAATGCACCGTTTTCGGCAATATGTCTCAGAACACTAAGTGTTTCTCATCACCTTTACAGGTAGCCGCTATAATCATAAAAAATAATAGGGAAACTGTGATGAAGACACTAGGAATTATTGGGCTTCTATTGGTTATGCTATATGTACTGTTCTTGTCATCAGAACAGAGTCATGAAGCAATAGAGAAAAAGGAGCAGGCCACACAGCAGATTGAAGCTGTCCAAAAACAGGTTGAACAATCTATGCAAGAACATCTTGAACAACTTAACAGAAATAATCCTGATGAATAAAAATAATACCGTGCATGCCTTCTGTGATGATATCTTGGCCGACTATGACGGCGTGGCGCTCGCCGGTCTGCTGAAGTCAAAGGCGATCAGCCCAAAAGAGGTAGTTGAGGCGACGATCGCGCGCGCCAATAAAGTTGAGCCTGAACTGAATGCCATAGAGGTGGACTGTTATGAGCGGGCATTGCAGCAGGCCGCCACGCAACAAACCACCGCGTCAGGTGCCGGCTTTTTTGCCGGTGTACCGACCTTTATCAAAGATAATACCCCGGTGCGAGGCCTACCCACCCATCATGGTTCTGATGCTATTCGTGCAAAACCGGAAAAGAGACACGGACCCTATACCCAGCAGTATCTCGATCAGGGGTTTATCGTATTGGGCAAGAGCACGCTGCCAGAGTTTGGTTTTAATGCCACCACCGAACCGGCCCATAAGGATCCTACTCGCAATCCCTGGAATATCGACTACTCAACGGGTGCCTCATCAGGCGGCTCAGCGGCACTGGTCGCATCCGGGGTTGTGCCTATTGCCCATGCCAATGACGGTGGTGGTTCTATTCGTATTCCCGCAGCCTGTTGTGGCTTGATAGGCTTAAAGCCGAGCCGTGGCCGTCATGTTGATTCCAGTCAGGCCAAACTGTTGCCGATCAATATTGTCAGCGAAGGCATCGTCAGCCGCAGTGTGAGGGATACCGCCTGCTTTCACGCCGAGGCTGAAAAGTACTATCGTAATGGCAAACTGCCGGAAATAGGCCTGGTTGAAGGGCCCAGCCGCAAGCGACGGCGCATCGGCATGGTCATTGATTCGATTACCGGGTACGCCACCGATGGGCAGACACGCAGCACCGTGGAACAAACCGCTGAGCTTTTGCAGAGTATGGGGCATACGGTCGAAGAGATGCCAATGCTGATCAAGCACTCGTTTATTGAAGACTTCAGTCTCTATTGGTCGATGTTGGCCTATATGACAAGAAAAACCGGCAAATTAAGCATGGACTTAAGCTTTGACGCTGACAGATTAGATGGCTTGAGCATTGGTTTGAGCGAGAAGTTCAAAAAGAACTTCTACAAGGCCCCGCTGTTTCTCGCCCGGCTGAGAAGAACCTACCAGGAGTACGCTGAAGTTTTTACTCACTATGATGTCATTCTGATGCCGGTGCTGGGTCATACGACGCCCAAGCTGGGTCACATAAGCCCAAATATACCCTTTGACGAGCTGTTTGAACGACTCATGAAATATGTCAGTTTTACCCCCTGGGCAAATGCAGCAGGCGGCCCAGCGTTATCCCTACCGATGAACGTGACGGAGAACAACTTGCCCATTTCGGTGCAACTGGTGGCAGGGCACGGGCAGGAGCGAACGTTGTTGGAACTGGCCTTTGAAATAGAGCAGGCTAGACCTTGGCTAAAAATAAATAGCTGACACCCTGTCAACTGTCTGGATTATTGGCTCGCAACCAGCCATTATAGGCGGGATTATATTAGTGCGATCAAGGATGATGTTGTGAAACGTAAAATTTTTTCGTTAATGCTAGTCATTTCCTGCTTTGCCATATTTCTGATGGCAGTGGCATTTTACCAGCTGAATAAAAGTATGGCCCTGACGGGCCTCGATCAGTATTTTCGGGCTGATTCTGCGGCAGAACAAATAGCCAATATTACGCCGCCTGATGGTCCAATCTCGCCAGTAAATGAGCCCCCAGGGGTAGTGACCGCGACTTTTGTGGGCACCTCCACCCTACTGTTTGCCGATGGTCAGAATGCCATTATGATTGATGGTTTCTTCACCCGCCCAGCGATGGGCACGCTGTTATTTGGTACCCTGGAACCCGATATTGAGTTGATTAAAGCCAGCCTTAAGCGGCTAAAGATCAACCGGCTGGATGTGGTAGCCGTCGTTCACTCCCATCATGACCATGCCATGGATGCGCCGGAAGTCGCGAAACAAACCGGTGCCATTATCTTTGGCTCGCAGTCGACTGCTAACATTGCCTTGGGGGCGGGGTTGCAGGAAAGCCAGATCTCTGTGGTTAAGGATCTGCGCACTTTGCAATTTGGTGCCTTCAAGGTCTCCATGCTGAAGTCCAGCCACACCCCGGTACCGGCCGCGATGGCCTGGTTAACCGGCATCGGCGAAGAGATCAGCGAACCTTTACAGTCCCCGGCCAGACTGGCTGACTACAAAGAGGGGGGCAGTTATGTGATCTTTATCGAACACCCTCGGGGCAATATTGTGGTGCAGGCCAGCGGTGGATATACCGAAGGCTTGCTCGCGTCTTATACTGCCGATACGGTTTTTTTAGGGGTGGCCGGCCTCAGCAAGCAGTCAGACCAGTTTAAAGCGGACTACTACCGCGAAGTGGTTAAAGCAGTGAAAGCCAAACGGGTGATACCGATTCACTGGGATGACTTTATGCGGCCGGTCGAACCGGCACTGGTGCCTTTCCACCCTATTATTGATGATGTGGCGGATAGCCTGGTTGACCTGTCTCGTCGGATCTATGCCGATAAAAACAGAACACTTATCATGATGCAGGCCTGGGACTCCATTAAACTGTAAGTCTCACCACCTGCTGTTATCGTTCGTAGTAACCTCTGATTAACTGTTCCGATAGTCTCTCGTAAGTACCCTCTTCTTTTAGCTTCCTTAATCCCCTGTTGAAGATCTCCAGCAGCATAGCGGCATCGGGTCGGCTTTTGGGAAACAGTAAATGGGTTTGCTCCCTGAGTAGCGGTGTCGGGTGAAAGTCAATCAGGAGGGAGCGACTATGGTCAAAGTACTTGCGTATCAGGCTGTGAAAAACCACCGGCTCTAATACCAGAAGGTCGATGCGGCCTCTTAATAGCTTGGCAATATTCAGTTCATCACGGGAGACAACTTCCGCTTTTAGCTGACCGCTTTCTACTGCGGCCCAAAGTGCTGGTGTATAGGCGTAACCCCGTGTCAGGCCAATATGGTAATCGGCCAGATCCTCTAGTGTAGTCCAGTGTTCTAGTGGATTAGATTTTAAGTAGAAGAAAACGAAGTTGGCTTGCTGTATCGGTTCGCTGCATAAGAATGACTGCTGATGCTCTTCGGTACACTGCCAGTAAGACGCCGCCTGGTATTTCCCCTTTCTGGTGTCGAACTTACTGCGCTCCCACGGCAGGTAATCAAAGGTTGGCAGATAACCTTCTCGAGTGAAAGCTTCGGTGATAATGTGATTGACAAACCCTCCATGAGGCAGGTCGATGGCGGTGTAGGGTGGGTACTCTCCCGAGGCGACTGTGATACTCTGTTGTCCGACAGCGAAGGTAGAAAAGAGTATGCTCAGCAGGAGCGTCATGGATTTCATAGGGTTCCTTTGCTGTTAGCCTGTATATGACTCAATACAGCAATTTATAATTGTTATGTCGATTTTATTGCTACATCGGCATAATGGATGAAAATTTGTCAACGGGCAACTGTATTGATGTCGCAGGTTACGGGGTTCTTTCGGGGCCATACCGCGATAATGCGATACTGATGTCGCATTATCAGGCGTGGTCGTTTCATTCAGGTGGTTACGTCATTACACAGGGTTTTTCTCAAAGGAAGCGAGGCCAGGCGAAAGTCCATGCAATCTGATCCAGATAAGTTATTAAAAAAGAACAGGCAGTTAATCCATTCTGAAATGCAGAAAGTGGTTTCACATGTGCAGCGAGATACCGATGACTGGGTGATCAATACGGTGATGATAGAAGTCTGTGAGGTACCGTTTAAATTCAAGCGCAAGCAACAGTACAAGAATCTTAAGGGCGCACGGGTGAATCTGACCTATTACCCCAGCAGAGAGCAAGTCGCCGGCATTCCGTTTGAAGTGATGACGGTGGTGCGGATTAAAATAGCCTGAATAGAGATCATAAATACGGAAAAGCAGGACTGCTTCATGTTCGATATTTTGAAAACAAGGTGGCCGGGTTGGCCGCTGTTTGCGTCGCTATGGTTGCTGTCCAGTTGTGGCAGTTCGTACATCACGGCCGGCAGCGAGCGGCCAGCACATCACACGGAAGAAGGGTTTCGCAATCTCTATATAGGGCCATCTGATAAAACCATTTTCAGTTATCTGAAGATGCGCTATCTGGGTGACGAGCCTTTTGCAGATCAGCAAGCTAATGCCTATAAAGTCCCGGTGGTGGCGACTGAGCCAGAAGCGTTGCGACGGCTATCGGATAAACCGACCATTACCTGGCTTGGCCACTCGACCTTTCTTATTCAATACCAGGGCGTAACTATTCTCACTGATCCGATTCTCAGTGAGCGGGCGTCTCCGGTTAGTTTCGCCGGGCCTAAGCGACTGGTGGCCATGCCGGTTAAGCTAGATAATCTACCGTCAGTAGATTACGTGGTGATCTCCCATAATCACTATGATCACTTGGATGCTGACACCATTACCGCACTGGGCAATCAGGCAAAATACCTGGTTCCTTTAAAGATTGGTGAGCTGTTACAAGATTTGGGTATCGCTGAGCAGCAGATTGTAGAGCTGGATTGGTGGGAGTCGTTTTCCCAGGCCTCCAAGACAGC
>JBFKTM010000264.1:0-5200 GCA_041636295.1 Oleiphilaceae bacterium | reverse complement strand
ACGACGCTAACTAAACGCATGGCTGAAGACCTGACAGACTTTTTAATGGAACATGGTGTCAGGGTTCGCTACCTGCACTCCGATATCGATACCGTTGAGCGGGTTGAAATTATTAGAGATCTCAGAATTGGGGAGTTTGATGTATTAGTCGGTATCAACCTGTTGAGGGAGGGGTTGGATATGCCCGAAGTCTCTTTGGTGGCGATACTTGATGCCGATAAGGAGGGTTTTCTGCGCTCCGAGCGTTCATTGATTCAAACCATAGGGCGGGCCGCTCGAAATATTAACGGTAAGGCCATTCTTTATGCCGACAAAATTACCGGTTCAATGGAACGTGCGATTGGTGAGACAGAGCGTCGCAGGATCAAGCAGCATGCATTTAATCAGGCCAATGGCATTACACCACAAGGTTTGAACAAAAAGGTTACGGATATCATGGAAGGTGCCATTATCCCGGGGCGATCTGTCGTCAAAGGCAAGTCTCGTAAGGTGGCAGAGATCCAGGGGGATTACACAGCGTTGGTTAAATCCAGAACCCCCGAGCAGTTATCAAAAGAGATTAAACGTCTTGAAGATGAGATGTATCAGGCAGCGAGTGATCTTGATTTTGAAAAGGCTGCTCAGCTCAGGGATGATGTCGCAGCGCTGAAAGAGGCGACATTAGGGCACAAGTAAAGTCGGTTTAAGTTCATTCGGGCAGACTGGCAAGGGCTTGTCTTCCCGAAATTATTAGTCCACGGTCGTTTTTCCAGGCATCATGTTTCCTGACATAAACATGTCGTGGGAGTACCAGATCTTTAGTTCGCCCAGCCACTCAATTGCTTGCGCTGCCGCTTTCAGTTTTTGGGGGAGTTGAGGGATCGGTTGATGGTCTGCTGTGAGAAACAGTTCAACCATGATCTGGTTGTTCAGGTAGTGGAGCTTTATGTGCTGGTTGTCATCAATGCTTATCCACTGGCTCCAAACCTGTTTAAGTGTCTGAATAACTTCTCCTCTTAACGGTAACGAAGAGTAGGTTGCCTGCTTGCCGTTGTGGTCGTCATCCTCTGCATCTATATGAAAGGTGACGTCTCTTATCTGTTTATATTGCTCTTTGAGGCGGCGGGTTACAATCAGGCCGATTTGATGTCCTTCTGATACGCTAATGGATGAGTGAACCTGTAAGTGTACGTCGAGAATTACGTCTGGCCCCATATGGCGACTACGAAGGTCGTGTACATTTCGGATGCCGGGTGTCTCTTTGATAAAGGCTCGAATTTCGTTGGTCTCGTCAGGGGAAAGCGCGGTATCAACCAGCTCTTTGACACTATCCCAGGAAAGGTCCCATCCTACTTTCGCGATTATAATGGCGACAATAATCGCTGCAGTGGCATCGAGCCAGTGTAGTCCACTCATTGCACCTGCAATACCGATAAAAACGACGATAGAAGAAAATGCATCTGTTCTACTGTGCCAGGCGTTGGCAATGATGAGGTCGGATTTGATCAGTTTTCCTACGTGTAGTGTATAGCGAAAGATAGCCTCTTTTGAGAGTATTGATAGGGCTGCGACAACCAGGGCGGGCCAGGTCGGCAGCTCAATGGACGTATTAGCCACAAGACGCATGATGCTGTCCCATGCCATTGCGCCAGCAACAGCGATGAGTAGGCACCCCAGAAATACGGTGCCGAGTGTTTCGAATCGCTCATGTCCGTATGGGTGATCTTCATCAGGCTCAAGTCGGGAATATTTTGTTATGGCGATGACCAATATGTCAGTGAGTGCGTCGGAAAACGAGTGAAGGCCATCGGCAATCAAGGCGTAAGAGTGAGAAAATATGCCAAATACTATTTTGAGAATGCCGAGAATGACATCGATAATCATTCCTATCAGAGTGACATGCTGTGCCTTCTTTTGAAAATTAAGCGAGTTTCTCTCAGGTGTAGCTGAGGGGGATTGATGTGCAATGTCATGGTTATGCATAGTTAGATGATCATAACAGGTCTGGTAAATTTACTGTTGGATAAATTGTAGCATTTGAAATTGAGACTGTACTATGACAAAAAATTGACGGATCATTGCTTGGCCTGTAAAACGCATTGAAATTTAAAGTAAAGCATCTAATATTAAAGATAACGTCGGTTGATGGATGCGAGTGAAGTCGACTCGCTAAGAGAAGTTAAATGGCGTCGGAAAAGCGAAAATTTCCTCGAGTGAAAGTGGCATTTGATGTTGAAATATTTCATCCTCAATGGGGTTTACGCCACTTTCGCACCCGTGACCTGTCCCATAGTGGAATGTTTATCATAGATGGCCTGCCTGAGAAACTCCCTGTGACCGGGGAGATAGTGAGGGTTGTTATAAAAAGTGGCGGAGAACCAATGACAGTTGATATGCAAGTTGTTCGTCACTCTGTTGAGGGTAGGGGCTTGACCTTCATTTAGTCTTCTGTCAATGCCATGTGAGCGCCCTGTTTTTCTACCATGTTTGCAGTCCGCTTCATTGTAATCTCATGACCGTTTCCTTGTTCGCTCCATCTGTAGTTCTATTTACCACGCTTGATAACCTTATTTATTGGTGTGGCGCGAGCAATTTGTTGCTTTGTATATAACATTGAGTGAGATTTGTGTTTGCTTATAGTGATATAGCGTCAAACCATTGGCGTTATTATGCACATATGACGACATGAGGAGGAATTACTGTAAAAAAACTGACATAGTCGGTCCTGAGGGTGGCAAGTTGCGTAAGTTGTTGAAAAATAAGCATTATAAAATTGATCAAAAAATAACCAATTTATTGTTTGGGGCGTGTTCTAAAGGGATTTCGGAGTATTTAAAGTAGTTTTCAACAAAGTTATCCACAGAAACAGTGGATAAATAACAAAACCTTAATAAATTGGTGGTTTGAGCAGGGGGAACTCTAGGTCACAATAAAAATATGAATAAGTAAGGTCAGCGAGTTGATGTTTAGGTATAATGTCGACCGCTTTTTTCTAGACGAATGGTGCAAGAGATTTCTGCTAATGGCCTATAAATTGATTCGAAACATTCTTTTTCAACTACCTCCAGAGGTTGCCCACGAAGCCTCATTGGATATGATAAGTGCGTCTGAGCGATTAGGGTTGTTGCGACCATTCATAAAGAGTCCTGTCGTCAGCCCGGTTGAGGTAATGGGCTTAACGTTCCCCAACCAGGTAGGGTTAGCGGCAGGATTAGATAAAAACGGTGACCATATTGACGGCCTGGCAGCATTGGGTTTTGGCTTTATTGAAATCGGCACAGTAACACCGCGCCCTCAACCGGGTAACCCAAAGCCTCGTTTATTTAGAATTAAAGAGAGGGAAGCGATCATTAACCGTATGGGATTTAATAATCTCGGCGTTGATCACCTGATTGAGAATGTTAAAAATATGCGTTATCACGGCATTTTGGGTATCAATGTCGGTAAGAACTTTGATACGCCGGTTGAAGACGCCACTAACGACTACCTCATTGGCATTCGTAAGGTCTATCGATATGCCAGCTATATAACGGTTAATGTCTCTTCACCCAACACACCTGGACTGAGAAGTTTGCAATTTGGTGAGTCTCTTAATCAGTTGTTGGCCGCTATTAAAGAAGAACAAAGCAAGCTGGCGTCGGAACACGGTAAGTATGTACCTATTGCCGTTAAGATTGCGCCAGATATGAGTCAAGATGAAATTGGGTTGGTTGCTGAAGCCTTCAAGCAGTTTGAGGTTGATGGCGTTATCGCAACCAATACGACAATCGGTCGTAATGGTGTTGAGGGGTATCCTCAGTCAAGCGAGGCGGGTGGTTTGAGTGGTGCACCGCTTACGCATAAGTCGACGGATGTCGTTAAGGCACTTTACGCGGAATTAGGTGATGAGATTCCGATTATCGGTGTTGGAGGGATCGTTGATGGCGCGTCCGCCATTGATAAGATAGAGGCGGGTGCCAAATTAGTTCAGGTGTATACGGGTTTTATATATCATGGGCCCGAATTAATCAGAGAAGCGGTAGAAGCGGTGGCATCCGTTAAGTAACTAGTGCCCATCCAGAAACGACCTACAGCGGAACATATTCCAATTGATTGGTATTTCTGGCTGCGAACAAACTAAGCTGGGGCATTTGCACTAAAGTTTTAGTGTCCTATAAAGCGGGTGTACAGAAACTAATCGTGTCAGTAATTGTGGTGGCGTCCAGGCTACCGTGTGTCAGCCTGGACGGGGTGTTTGAAAAGGTTTTTTACAGCAAATTAAGGTTTGGTGTCACTTGAATTAGCGCTATATGGCTCATTTATGCCGGTAAACAGCTAACGCTTAATCGTAATTCAGTATGAGTGACAAGAAAGTTGATAAAGTCTATGTGGAAATGCCGGGTAACTTATGAATGCCAGAGACTCCGACCATGCCTTCCCAGTTATCTACCCGTCCATCGCGCCAACCGTTCATCCACTGCTGTTTGGCTTCTGGGGTTTCAATAGGGCATTGTGATTTGGATTTGCCGCTTAGGCCAGCTTGATAGCCTCGTTTATATGCTCGTTCACAAACATCACGTTTCTGTCTTCTCATTCTTATATGACCTCGAAATTGATTTGTGGTGACTTACTTGTAGTTGCTTACTTGTAACTACAAGCGTCTAGCTTAAGTGCTTCAACACTTAAATAAACGTTCAACCTCCTTACAGTATTTCGAACTTAAAAATAAATAGATCGATTAATGTTATCGATTTTGGTGGAACTCTCTCTACGGAGGGTTCAAGATTCAGTAAAGCAGAAATAAAAACGGCTTGTATACGAATTATTTAATCTATATGGATGCTTTTTTATAGTTTAATGATATATGCGCCAATAACGCACTGTTTTAGCAATGGTTGCCTGCTATGGTTAAGGGGCTGTTGTTGTAAAGAAAAGTGTTAACGTTTTGTAATCTCGTTTGTAAATTATTATGACCAAAAAACTGTATTCTGCATTTGTTACCTGTCCCAAGGGCTTGGAATATGTGCTTGAAAATGAGCTCTATGATGTGTTGAATCTGGCTTCAAAGGTGAAGCCGGCGGGTATCTCTTTTGAGGCGGAACTAGCTGATATTTATCGATTTATTCTTTGGTCCCGGGTCGCTAATCGTGTACTTCTGGTGCTTGAAGAAGGGGCGGTTGACACGGCGGAGCAGCTTTACGATTTGGTCGCGCAAGTAGACTGGTCGAATCATATGTCGGTT
>JBFKTM010000263.1:0-5208 GCA_041636295.1 Oleiphilaceae bacterium | reverse complement strand
TGGGAACCTGAATGGCATTGGTGTCGATTAAATGGGCAATCTTATTTAAATCGCTTTGGCTGGGTTGTACCCACATACGTTTATAAGTGATACCCTGCTGTGATGCCGTAGATTCTGGCATTTCATCGAAACAGGAGATTAAATGACCACCTGGTTTTATAACGTGTAGGGAGCGAGGCAGTATATTGTTTCCCCCAACTGCTGCAAACACCAGATCTACGGGCTCAACAGCTTCCTCAAATTCGATTTTTTGGTAGTCAATAAACTCGTCGGAACCTAAGTTACGCACATAGTCCTCTTTTACACCGGAGGCGGTACCAATGACATAAGCCCCCAACGTCTTAGCAATTTGCACGGCAAAACTACCAACGCCACCAGCCGCATTGTGGATTAAAACACGTTGTCCCTTTTTCAATTGACCATGCTCCAGCAGGCCTTGCCAGGCGGTTAATGCGGCCAAAGGTACCGCAGCGCTTTCAACAAAGTTAAGTGATTTTGGCTTGGCTGATACTAACTGTGCATCAACCGCAAGATATTCCGCATAGGCCCCTTGTTTGCCAATTGGCGAATGTACAAATACTTCATCGCCTACTTTTAGGTGGTCAACTTCAGCACCGACTTCTTGGATAATACCTGACGCGTCCCAACCCAAAATAAGGGGTAAATCATGGGTTCCTGACTCACTTAACATGCCATTACGAACGTGAAAGTCTACAGGGTTAACACCTGCGGCTATAACGTTAATCAGTACCTGAGAGGGAGATATTTTAGGGACTTTCAACTCGCCTACCATCAATGTACCTGCATCGCCGTACTGCTCAATAAATGCTGCTTTCATTTTGAAACTCCAAATGGCTATTTAAGTGTAGTGGTCTCTTTTGATGGCCCTAGTGTCTAAAATTTTTGTTATATCTTCCAATTGATGAATAATATACTATTCATTGATTTGAATGATGAATTGACCTATGAGCAAACTTGATCTTAATCTCTGTGTGATTTTTGACACTATTATGCAGGAACGGTCGATTACTGCTGCTGCAGACCGCCTGGCGATGACACAACCGTCCGTCTCTAACGCGGTTTCTCGTATGCGGTATAGTTGGAATGACCCTTTATTTGTTAAGCATGGGCGAGGGGTAAAGCCAACCCCGTTTGCTACCGAATTGTGGCACCAGATATCTGACTCGATTAATACTATTTCTCAAGCTATTTCTCCTACACAGTTTGTTCCGATCTATGCAAAGCGGTGTTTTCGTATTGCGCTAACTGACGGTATGACTTCCATACTTTGGTTGCCATTACGAAAAATTATTGAGCAGGGTGCTCCAGGTATTGATATTCATGCGGTTCCTTATAAAGGGGATGGTGAAGCACTGCTATTAAATGCAGAGGTCGATTTAGTACTTGATTATTACCCGGGTACGAGTAAACAGATAAATTCACAATGGATGTTTGATAATCATTTCGTGTGTGTCATGAATAAAGATCATAAGTTGGCTACCAAGGAGTTATCGCTTAATCGGTTTGTGGAAGCAGAGCATCTTCTGGTTTCATTATCAGGAGATGCCAGTGGTATTGTTGATGGCAAATTGGCAGAGATGGGTAAAACCCGACGAGTTGCCATGACGGTTAACAGTTTTGCGGGTGCTTTTCGCATTATTCAGCAGACTAGCTTAATCACCGTTTTACCCTATCCCGTGGTTGCTCAATTTATGGAAGATCAGCCGGTGATTATTAAAAAGGTACCGATCGAGGTGCCGCCGGCCAGAATTTCTATGGCTTGGCATTGTAGAGAAGATAGAGACCCTGGATTGATGTGGCTACGAAATAAATTTTGTGAAATTGTAGAGTCAAACCGAGAGCTGTTCGAGACAGTCCCCCCTCACAATTAATTGAGTGCTTCTTTAGGGGATGTTTATGCCGTTATTTAACAAACTCAGTCGGCTTTTCAATCTCATCAATGGCCTCCATTAAGGTATCCAGCTTGTCGGCTAACACTGCTTTTGCATCGTTGAGACCTTGATTGTAGTAAAAGGCTCCCACCTCTTTGGAAAAGAAATCAAGCAGAAATTCCGCATCAAACTGACCTAATTCCTGATCCAGCTCCTCTTGAAAATAGCGCTGTATTTTGCGGATGAGGAGTTCTTTCTCATTTTTAGCGAACGAAATCGTGGACATACCTATGCTTCCTTGAATGAAATCGAAAGAGGAGAGTATAACCCTCCTCTTCATAACCGAATACTAGGAGTCATCGGGGTGGCGAATGAGTAGTGTGCGATAACCGCAGTTTTTTGCTTCTTCAAAGAATTGCTGAGGTGAGCTCAGGGCGTGATCACCTGTCGCATTGAGCACCAATGCCTCAAGCAGGCAGCCGGGAATATTATCATTCCTGAAGTTAGGCATTCGAGGGTACATGGCGTAATCATCGCTGGTAACCACCGTTTTCCATAACTCGACACCTTGCTCTTTCAATAACGCTCTTAGCGGGCGTTTAATACAAGGGTGTGTATCGTCGGCGACAACTGTGCCCGGAGCGAAGTGGCGTACCATTGGCAAAATATCATTACCTCTGGCGGTCAGCACCAGAACCAGCCGGGTTTCTTGTAGACGTTCGCCTCGCTTTGTGTAGATCACCCTCGCACCGTTAACAAAAGAGGTTTTTTCTTCCGTATAGCGAGGGTCGATGGCGATCACTTTTTGGAATGTCTGGCAGAGGTCTTCAATAAGAGCGCCGCCAATTCGTCCGGCGCCACCTAAAATGGCGATGGAGGTGTTGGCGGCCTGATCCCCCAATTTCTCTCTAATTTGCAGTGCAGACTCGACCATGGCGAATCGGGTGCCATAAGAGCCATCAACTAAGGGGGGCTCAAGTTCGATACCCGCTTTGAGACTAAAGCCAGGCAACCGTCCTACCAGCGCAAAACGTTTAACATCGGGGAACTCACGGCGTAGGTCGGTAATGTATTTTCGTACTTTGTCGGAGTCGGTCGCCAACTCCTCCTCAGAGAATACTGACGAGACCATGACGCCCCGAGATGATTTGTCTTTGATCAATGCAGCAACGGCGATCGGTGGAAAAAAACGTCTGAACCAGTCAGGCACATAGGCCCGCTGATCGCCGCGAGTACCATAAACGGCAAAAACCACTTGTGGTTTAACGACCTTTTTCAGGAGCGGCCAGCATAAGTTTGCACTTAATACCCCAGTGATGCGAATACCGATCCACAACCGTCGTTTAAGATTGCCAATAAATCCTCGGTCAACGGTTGGTTTACTGTCACTGTTTGCCGCCAACGGAAAAGCATTGCCAATTGGCGTATTGGTGAACACATGATTGAGTGTTTCCACATTCAGTGAAGATGTGGATCCAAAACGGATGCCAATGACATTCTCTTTGCGATAGGTAATTTGGTAGGGGGCACTGATGTTACCTGCACCGGTTCTTATGGTGATTGAGCCTTGATCACCAATGTCTTCTGTATTAACTGGGTCAACCAGTGATAGGCAGGCACCACCGACAGAAAGATTTTTGGAGCGGCCAATAATTCGGTTGCCATTGGATTCGAGTACCAGTGGGAGATAGACCTCGTACCTTTCATCTTTTCTTGCTTCTTTTTTCTGATGTTTCATAGGGATACTTCTTCCTATCGACATTAATAACAGTAAGTGGATGTATTCAAAAACGTGGTTACTCAATGCTTAATCTATTTATTTCAATAAATAAGGCAGCTTTTTTAAAAAAATTATCTATAATCCAGTGATAACAGTTTGAAAATTAAATTTTAATTGTCGTTTTATTGACACTATTTATGGGTAGGCATGTTTCATGCCAATTAGATGAAGTCTCTATTGCATTGTTTCTTTTTGGGCTTGGCTGTTTTTTTTGCATCCTTACCGGCACACGGGATTGTCGTTTCCAATAGCGATCAGCGAATACCGCTTGATCCCTATCTTTCATACTATGAAGATAAAAGCGGCGAATTAACGCTTAACGACCTGATTGAGCTGCAGGGGCAACGGAAGTTAACAGCGAACAGTAGTAGTATCCTTAATTTTGGATTTACCGATTCGGTCTACTGGGTTCGCGTACCGATTACCTTCTCCGATGCCGTAGGGGCGAACGAGAACTGGGTCGTCTCTTTGGACTATGCTCCGCTCAAACATATTGAGCTGTTTATTCGAACGAAGGATGGGGTTAAGCAGGTTGTTTCCGGCACGAGTCTGCCGTTCGATTCGAGGCCCGTCCATTTCCGGAATTTTGCCTATCCTCTGAAAAACAATGGCGGAACCGAGTACGAACTCTGGTTAAAAATTGCCTCAGACAGCTCTGTTCAGGTGCCCTTGAGTTTATGGACTGCGCTCAATTATTTTGAATATGAAACCCTTAGTTCCTATGGCTGGGGAATATTTTTTGGCATTCTTACGGCACTTGCGCTGTATAACTTGTTTCTCTTCGTGTCGGTAAAAGACCGAACCTATCTTTATTATGTCCTTTATCTTTTAGGGTTGTCGGGGGTCGTACTCTACTTAAATGGCCTTGGCTTTCAGCTGATATGGCATAACAATGAGGGGTGGAATCATTACGCACTGTTGGTGTTTACCTGCTTCGCAATCTTTGGTGCAGTTCAATTTTGTCGCTCTTTTTTGGAAACCACAAAACTCATTCCAGGCTTCGATGCTGTTATTGTAAGAGCGATGTATTTTTCCGTTGTCTGCCTGTTTTTCGGGTTTTCTGTCATTGATATCAGTTTCCCCAAGATGGCGGGATCTGTTGCTGCTTTGTTTACTATTGTCCTGATTGTTACCGGATTAAAAACGTTAAAGATAGGTAGCCCTACTGCGCCCTATTTTCTCATTGCCTGGTCTTTCTTTCTCAGTGGTATTCTCATTTATCTGGCAAGTGTGTTTGGCATTACGGTCACCAATTTTTTTACAGAAAGCGCCATTCAGTTTGGTTCTGCTGCCGAGGCGATACTGCTCTCATTGGGGTTGGCACAACGTATTAAAATTGAACGACGGTTAAAGTATGAAGCCCTGGAGTCTAAGCATCACACCATATTAAAGTGGCAGAAGGCAGAGAAAAAACTCATAGAACGTGCCACCCATGACACGTTGACAGCGCTTCCTAATAGCACACTGTTGTTTAAGTGCATAGAAGATATAAAAGCCGGTAATGCCGGTGTGATTAAGTCATTTGGCTTGGTTATC
>JBFKTM010000262.1:0-5213 GCA_041636295.1 Oleiphilaceae bacterium | reverse complement strand
GGAGTATCTTTTCCTCCTGTTTCTAGCAGAAAGAAATACACCCACTGATCCATCAGGAGTTCTAGAAACTTATCCAGTTTCTCTGAATTATTTTCATCAACAGCTTCTTCAAATAACTTCTCTAAATCCAAGAACTGAACCCTCTACTTTTCCCGCATAACGCATGATACTGCTGCTGGCTATAATTGGTGACTTCTTGGCTGTCGAAGCGCTGCCGAAAAGGTGTCAGCTGCAACCATAATGAAA
This sequence comes from Oleiphilaceae bacterium, assembly GCA_041636295.1. Lineage (GTDB taxonomy): Bacteria > Pseudomonadota > Gammaproteobacteria > Pseudomonadales > Oleiphilaceae > Alkalimarinus. Next base: position 4,967 of record JBFKTM010000262.1, on the reverse strand, counting down.
CCATATTGCAATAAAGAATGTTTTGTAATGCCCGCAATTGCTGTGAAGAATATACCAGACACTTTATACAACCAGCTAAAACAATCTGCTGAAGCACACCACAGAAGATTGATAAAGACCAACTTCTGATGTCTGCACGAACCATAAGAGAAAAGCTAAAAGGCTTAAAAGTCACAGTGGAAGACTTAACTAAAGCAAAAGTTGAAGGCAGAGAATGATTGTAGCTAACACAAATACGATTACTTACTTATATTTACCCTCCGACTATAGCGAATCCGTAGAAGCAGTATTGTTACAAGGCTCAGACTGGATTGCACCGATATTATGGCGGAGTGAATTACGAAACATTTTGGTGTTGTACCATAGAAAAGGGCTTATTTCGATGGAAGATGCCTTGGAAATACAACAACAGGCAGAGACGTTAATGCGTGACAATGAATATTCTGTGAACTCTTTTGAGGTATTGAATACTGCAAATGCCTGAGGTTATTCTGCTTATGTCTCTGAGTTTATTTGCTTAGCAAAAAGCCAGAAATGCAAACTAATAACGGCCGACAAAAAACTGAGACAATTTCCAGACATTGCCATTTCCGCCCGAGATTATGTCGTGTAGATATTCTAACGTTGTGAGCATTGGACATCCTGTGCTTTGCTTTGGTAGTTATGATGACCTCCCAGGGGGGTTCGGGCTTGGTAGGTTGAACCACCATCCTAGATGTCACATGCTCAAAGGCACATACCTCAGGAGGTCATTATTATGACTAAACAACACAAATATCACGGTGCTATCGATTCGGCCGGCACTCCGGTACACTCGAAATTGTTTTGGAGCGGCCCCTTGGCCGAGTGACGTGTAACTGGGGCAGGTTGTAAAGCGAGCCCGACTTTTGAAGCGCCGGATTCAAGGGTAACCGATTGATTTCTAGGGTGTCGCCTTAACGTGATTAAGGATAGGTGCATATTGGGCGTTAGCGCCCAGTAGAAGCTCGATAGATGTTAAGTCCTTTTGTTCCATGTGAAATCCAGAGTTCTATGCTGAGCTACACAGTCTCTGAGATAGAGATTGATGAGACTTTGATATGGAACACCATTTTCTTCGGACAATTCTTTGAAATACGTGACCACATCTTCACTTAACCGAATAGTAACGGGCTTTTTAAGTTTTGACGCGTAGGGGTTTTTACGCGATTTCATTTTTGAGAGATCATATTCTGCTTTCATGCTAGCCACCTTCATAATATTTCGTGTGTGATTTAGTAGCTTTAGGTGCGGATATAATCCGAATGGTTTCACCTTCTTGGTGCTCGCAATGACAAACTAAAAGAATATTTGCTTCGTTACTGCTACCAAGCATTAAAATTCGGTCTTCTTCGACCTGCGAACTTTCATCATCGTAAAATTGAATGTCATATTCATCGAAGAATACTGACTTTGTTTCTTCAAAAGATATACCATGCTTTTTACCATTGGATTTAGCCTTAGTTTCATCCCATTCGAATTTAATCATATGTATATTGTATGTGCATTGTATGTACATATGAAGGGAGGGCAACTTTAAGCCTTAACGCTGCGCTAAACGGTCGTAATAGAGGTCTAAGACCTGCTTACTGGGCTGATGTTTGAGCGCCTTGTTAGCTTAACAGCCTAATGCGGCCGTAAACCGCATAGTAAAAATATAATTATGCCCCACCCAAACCAAGCCAATGTAACAATAACACCAATCACACTATAAGCTATATATTGCTTTTCCGTTTCAGATTCAATTACTAGCCCTATAAATGCAGTAGTAGCCAGCATTAACATATATGTAATAACGAAAGAGATGTTGAATAAATTACCACCAAAGTTTCTGCACTCTTGGAAAGATGGTAAAAACAACCATTTTACTGGTGCTTCGAAAGGAATACCTATCCGCAATGAGACTGTTAAGACTAAAAGGAGCATAATCATTACTGCAATAGATACTGGATTAAAAGCTCGTTTTAGTCGATCTTGAATTTTCACTTATTCCCTCATTCAATGAGTTCAGAGATATTCAATTTTAAAAGTGGTGTGCCCCAGAAAGCTGTCCAGAACACGAAGTGTGCGAGCTGCTTGGCCTTGTTATATGTTTAACTCTCGTTGTGTCTTTTTGCTTAATGTAGAGCAGGCCTTGCGATAGGACCAGTCAATTAACTCCGCCAAATAATCGGGATCAAATGCTCTAACGTTAACAATTGTGACCCAATGAAGCCGATGCAAATAACGAGCAGGTTTTACGCCAGGCTGATCCGTTAACTCTAAGAACCTTTCTGGCGATACTCGCACACTAAATCGCCAACGTTCTGGTTCGCTCGTTTTAAAATAAGCAAAGTTTCGACCTTTAACTTTATATGTAAGTACGTTTGAAGGCTCCCCTCTTTCTGCGAATGTGGCAGCTGTGAAGCTCAAACATAATTCCTTTACATCTGATACGTCCATGAACCCTCCGCAAACGGTGCTTAACGCGGCGTTAACTGCCCGAGCCGAAGGCGAGTCCGGTTGAACGCTTGGTTAAATTATTTTTCATAGTGGTAGCGGCAAGAGATAATTGTTAATTTGTTATCGTCAACTGCGTATACCAAACGATTACTATCATCTATGCGCCGAGACCAAAACCCAGCTAAGTTTTCTTTGAGCGGTTCAGGCTTACCAATACCTTCAGACGGACTACGCTGAGTGTCAGTTATAAGTTTGTTTATACGCTTCAGCGTCTTCTTATCTTGACCCTGCCAATATAAATAATCAGACCAAGCCTCTTCGGTCCATGCCAATATATCAATCATTGAGCAATCCATGCTCCTCAGTTTTACCGGCTCGATATTGCTGAATTGACTTATTTAAATGAGCAGCGTTAGCGGGGCTCTTTAGCAAATGAACGGTTTCCATTAGCCCATTAAACTGGTCCAGTGACATTACAACTGCATCATCAGCATCACGCCTCGTGATAATCGTATAATCGGCATCATCTACAACTTGATCTAGTACGCTTTTTAGCTGATTTCTAGCTTCAGAAAAAGTAACTACCTTCATTTTTCATGCCTTATATGTACAATATATAAGACAAGTATAACTTGCCCTATATATTGTGTAAGTATAAGCCGCAAATAGGATTAAACGCCGCAAGATTGCCTTGTTAGCTGCATCCTAGTAATGACCACACGCCTTCGCGTTCTCGTTGAGATAACCGGTGTAAATTGATCATGACTGGCCAACCATTGTGAGCGAAGTATACAGATTTAAGAAATCTCTTGGAATTTGATATATTCGTTAGGTTGTACACCTTTCGCTTTGACAGCAACTCGCAAACTACTAAGAAATTTTCATCAATTTGAATAAGCGGGAACAAGTAAACTGTATGTAATTGCCTGAGAACAACAAACCATAAAACGAGTAGTATCAAAGTTGTAGTTAATGCGTGCTGTATTCCACCTGACCCAATGGCCACATAAACAAGAAACACACTAAACGGTATGGCAACTACTCCAATGAGTAGAACAGCCGGCCATATAATTATTTTCCAATTTTTAGTGCTACCAAATTCTTGCATCTTCACCTTCAGCTAACGCCCACAACTTGGGAAAATTAGTTATGGAGCCGAAGGCGGAATGACTAATTTTTCCTAAGCTTCTTCTTGTTAACTGTTTTCATCTGATCGATCTTGCAGAATATAGTTACGTAAAACTCTTTCACTACGCATGACATACAGAATATAAACTATGCCATTTTCGGCCCTATAAAAAATGCGACAAGGCCCAACAACAATTTCTCGATACCTGGAGTCTTCGAGCTCTAGTGGCATCTTACCCGAAGCAGGAAAATCTTTTAACCGTTTTACCGAAGCAAAAATATTAGAAACCAATTTCTTGGCGGCACTAGGCTTATCTAATGCAATGTATTCCGCTATCTCGTTGACATCTTCAAGCGCAGGCTCAGTCCATTTTATTTGAGCCATTTACTCATTTTCTCTTCCGCTTCGGATTCCGAATACGTGCGCCCTTCAAAAACAGCAGTTTCGCCTCGCGCAATGCCTTCGAGTATACGTATTCTGTTTTGCATAAATTCATAGTCATCAACGTCAATTAAATATGCTGACGGCTGGCCATGCTCAGTAATGAGTACCGGCTCTTTAGTTCTATGCAAATCGGCTAGTATCTTCGTAGCTTGACGTTTTAATGTGGTTACAAGTTCTGTTTTCATAAAAGTGATACTATTCTGTCACTCCGAATGTTGCAAGGTTTTTGCCCAAGTACGGCAAGATGCGCTTGTTAGGCTGTGTTTGCTAAGTAAAGGCACCAATAATTGCACCAATTAGAGTAAGCTCAACAACGCTATGAGCCGAATTTATTAATGTTAGTTTTGATGATGTACGAGCAAAACCGTTGTAGTAACCTAGCGACGTAATAGTGAATACGGCGGCAATAACCGCGCCCAAAAATGCTCCGCTAAGAACACCTGAAATGTTTGTTGCAGCTATAAGCAAAGCAATTAATAGGGCTTTTGTTAGTCCCGAGATTAAAGACATAATAAAAGCACCTCCAAGGCCTTCGGTATTGTCAGCCTCTTCCTTTGTTATGCCTAAAGCATTAGCCCATGCTTTACCAAAGACAGCCCAGTGGTACCATGCAAACCCAAGCAAATAACTTGCAATCGTTGCAACTGCTACAGATATGTAATTTATGCTTTGTAGTTCAGACATCTAATTCACGTATTCTCCCAATCTTATTTGAGCGGCCTAGACATAATGACTCCCCACGAGAGTGCTGACCTCCAATTCGTGGGTTAGCAAAGCCAGAGCCATAATATAGTTGTTAATCACTATAACGGAGGCCAGCACCATGAAAAACGATAGCATATTATTTATCGGAATGGATACTCACAAAGAGTTTACTGAAGTCGCATACTCTCTCGACGGTCGCGAAAACGATATCATTCATTCAGGCCGAATT
>JBFKTM010000261.1:0-5230 GCA_041636295.1 Oleiphilaceae bacterium | reverse complement strand
TACGACCATGAAATTTTCATAGTTGGAGCGTTCAATATGGTCAACCAAAACCGGGGTGGCATAGATGTTATCTACTGGGATGTCGAAGAATCCCTGAATTTGGTCTGCGTGAAGGTCGACGGTTAACAAGCGGTCGATACCTACACCTGTCATCATGTCAGCTACTACTTTGGCGCTAATGGCGACTCGCTTAGAGCGAACGCGGCGATCTTGTCGTGCGTATCCAAAGTAGGGAACAACAGCTGTAACACGTGTTGCTGACGCTCTGCGCAGCGCGTCTGCCATCACAATCAACTCCATGATATTGTCGTTGGTTGGATTGCAAGTTGGCTGAATGACAAATACGTCTCTTCCTCGAACATTTTCGTTGATTTCTACTGAAATCTCGCCATCGCTAAATTTTTCTACGGTAGCGTCACCCATTGGAATGTGAAGCGCTTCAACGACTTGTGCAGCGAGTTTTGGGTTAGCGTTACCAGCAAAAACCATTAACTTAGACACGACAAATACCTTTCAGGATAGTTTTCGAATTTTAGTATGAGGAGGAGGTGGAATAATGGCTGGGGTGGCTGGATTCGAACCAACGCATGACGGGATCAAAACCCGTTGCCTTACCGCTTGGCGACACCCCAGTAATATCATTTACGATACTCTTTCAGTTTCCTTTAGTCTCAACATTAAGGGGGATATGTTGAGCCCTTTAGTGATGAAACCTTTGTCTCTTTCAGGAAGTTTTGAAAAAGCTAATTTTGCTTCTTCTTCTGAATTAAAGGCTGCGAATACGCATGCGCCAGTTCCAGTTAATCGTGCGTTACCATATTGATTTAGCGAATTAATTGCAAGTTTAACTTGTGGATAAAGTTCACTTACAATCGCTTGACAATCGTTTCGGTAGTTTCCGATGTCTCCCTCAAGAGCGGGCGCTATTTTCATCTTTGGCGTGTCTCTTGTCAAGCGTTGGTGGGAAAAAATTTCCCCGGTGTTGATGTGGCAATCTGGGGTGAGCACGATATACCAGGGTTCGATAGGTGATGCAGGTGTAATAATTTCGCCAACACCTTCGGCCCAAGCGGCGTGACCTCTTACGAAAACCGGCACATCGGCACCGAGTTTTAAGCCGATTTCGGCAAGCTGGTCAGTGTTGAGTTGGCACTGCCAAAGCTGGTTGATAGCCAGCAGGGTGGTTGCCGCGTCTGAACTGCCACCGCCTATACCGCCGCCCATTGGAAGATTCTTCTCCAACTCAATGTGAATGCCTGAGTTAACTTGTCGATAAGGTTTAAGCAATTGGGCGGCTTTAAAAATCAGGTTTTCCTCAAGGGGAACGCCTTTGATCTCTGGTGTTATCTCTATCTCATCGGTTAGTGCTAATGAAAAGTGCAAAATGTCGCAGCGATCGATAAATTGAAAGAGTGTTTGTAGTTCGTGGTAACCGTCTGCTCTTTGACCGTTGATGTGAAGGAATAGATTGAGTTTAGCGGGAGCGGGCAGTGTCAAAGATGAAGCGTTCATAGCGTTATTCAGGGAATTATCCATTCGTTTATGACAACGGTAATTTTTACGTGTTGTTGCTGCAATATGATTTTCCCGGGAAGGCTTATATTACCGGTGGTTGCTCCGGCAGGTGCTTCCTGAGGGGTGTAACGAGAATAGCGAATCTGCCATCCGCTCTGATTGAATAGAGAGAGTTGGCCTTGCTCGTTAAATTTCAGATCGCTTATCAGGGTGTCCCGCGACGTAGCGGGGGCTGGCATGCCTTTAATCCAATATCTGAGTTGTGATATAGGGAGCGGCCAGCCTATATGTTGTTGGATAAGTTGTTCAGGATAGTAAGAGGTAATAGGTTCTTCGCCAGATTCGGTCATGGTTATGTGAACGGGGGAGCCTTCGATGCGAGTAGCACCAAGACCGAAAATGGCGGAGGAGAGATCTATGGTGAACTGACTGCCTTGTTGTTTCCAGCGGTTGATTACGGCGCTGTCTATTCGTTCGGGAACTCTCACCCCTATTTTGCCTGTCAGCTCCCATTCTTCGACTGAGGTTAATTGAGCAATAGTTGCCTGCCAGTTGAGAGGTTGTTCTGGGGTAAGTGGTGTGTCTGGTACGCTGGCACAGCCATGAATGAAAAGTGTAATCACCAGGCTTGTTATCAAGCCTGGGCGTTTAATTGAACGGCCTGCCCAGTTACTCATTGCTGCAGGTGTTACTGTTTTTCGCTGAGAGGCGGGGTGTCTGTGAATGAGGCTCCCAGTCTTTTCATGGTGTCTGTCACCAGGTTGCTTTCGCTCTCTCTCTCCAGTGACTCCTTCCATAGTCGGAGTGCTTCTTCTTTATTACCACTCTGCCAGAGTACTTCTCCCAGGTGGGCAGCTACTTCTGGATCAGGAAATTGGGCGTAAGCCTGCTTTAAGTAGACAAGAGAATCTTCCATATTGTCCATTCGGTAGTAGACCCACCCCAGGCTATCCAGAATAGCAGGGTTGTCGGGCTTTAATTTATATGCCTGGGAGATCAGGTCAAAGGCTTCGACCAGTCTGGTGGTTTTGTCGGCCTATGTATAACCCAAGGCGTTGAGTGCTACTGCTTTATTCGGTTCCGACTCTAAAATGTTGCGTAGATCTGCTTCCATTTCATCTAGACGCCCGGCCTTATCTAAAAGCATGGATCTTGAATAGAGGAGTTTAGTGTTTTTGGGGAAGTCCATTAGTGCGATGTTGAGAGAACCCAGCGCCAGATCAAGCTCTTCAAGATCAATTAAAAGGTCGGCTTCTATTAGCCAGAAGTTCTCGGCCTGGTCGGCAGCTTGCTGTCGTAATTGGTCGAGTCGAATGAGGGCGTCATCCAGTCTGCCTTCCTGCGCCATCAAATAACTGGCCCTGGATAAAGATGAATAAAAATGAGTACCGCTTTCAACTTTTAAGTAATGTTGGATAGCTTGTTCTGATTGCTGCTTGCTATCGGCTATTCGGCCAAGATAGAAGTGAGACTCGTTGATGTGTTGCTCATCTTCCAGCAGCGTGTTGAACTGGAGAATAGCTTCCTCTTCATCTTTGTTTTCGAGGGATACCAAGGCATAGGAGAGTCTCAGTCCGGCGACATCCGGAAAACGCTCCATTAATGACTTAAAAACATCCTGTGCCTCGTCTAGCTGTCTATTGTCGATCAGTAGGCGACCGTAAAGTGTGCCCATTTTACGGTTTTCCGGGAAGCGCTCAGACTCTTTGCCAAGATACTTAATGGCCTCAGGGATTTTTTTCTGATCATAAAGTAGACCGGCCTGCAGCAAAATGGCGGGTTGAAAATCGGCATCTTGTTGAAGTAGTGGTGCTAGAGTGGCGATTGCATCGTCGGTGTGTCCGGTGTTTTTCTCCATTACCGCCAGGCTATAGATGACTTCGCGGTTAGTGGGGTGGCGCTGGTGTAGTGCTCGATAGAGCTCTAGCAGAGTTTGTTGTTCTTCTGTCGATAATGTTTTGGAGTGGGCGGCGAGCCTGTCGAGATTGGCATCGCCTCCCAGTTCAATAATGCTCTCCATGTAACTCATGGCGTCATCGTACTGCTTGTGGCGAGCATGGTGGAACGCTGCCATCTGATTGGCTTCGATATCTTGTGGTGTTACCTCCGCCCATACTTTGGAGAGTTGCAGTTGTGCGTTATCGGCTTTCAGGTATTGGGCGACTCTGAATGCCCGCTTGATAACGGCGATATCTTTGGTTTTGCGCGCCTGCTGCACATAATTAAGCAGCGTTATATCGTAACGCCCACGTTGGGCTGCGATTTCTGCTGTTAACAAGGCATACATGGTTTCAGGGTCGAATTCTGAATATTGGATTTCCGGCTCTGCTGGGGGTAAATCTTCCGTCACTTCCAGCGGCAGGTTTAGCACGGATGGTAGACTATCGTCTTCTGTTTGCGGTTTAAGTGATTGCAATGAGCAGCCGCTGGCAATAGCGCCAAAGAAGGCAAGTAATAAAAGCTGTAAAAAGTTGTTCACACTGAATGTCATCTTGTTATTAATTCGCTTCAATTTTTATCCTTATGATGACACAAGCATAATAATAAGCCTACACCATAAATGAAAAATTAAGAGACGGTAATTTAAAAGGGCTGGCGGGTTTAATGACCGATGGTCTATAGCCTTTGCCTATTTATTAATGTGGCGTTTTATTGGCTTTAGTCAAGGAATGAAGGTGGAATATTAACTATTGTCTGACGCCTGTGACAATAATTCACATGAGTCGTAGGGGCTTTGGTGGTCTTCTTGCCAAGTGCCCTGTAAAATACGCGCTTTATTTTAGGTATGGGTCGTTAAGATTTTATGGCGTTGCTGGCGTTAGGCATTAATCACAAAACTGCATCGGTTTCGGTTCGCGAAAAGGTCGCCTTTTCGCCAGAAAGAATCGTTGCTGCACTCAAAGACGCGCAACAGGTATCTCCCGTGAGTGAGGTTGCCATACTTTCTACTTGTAATCGTACCGAACTCTATTGTGCGACTGAGCTGGAGGGGAGTCGGGCGCTACTTGAGTGGTTGGGCGACTATCACAACCTGCAACTCGATGAGCTTGAGTCCTGTAGCTATGCTTACTGGGATGAAGACGCAGCCCGCCACATGATGAAAGTGGCTAGCGGCCTTGATTCACTGGTGCTGGGAGAGCCTCAGATATTGGGGCAGCTAAAGTCCGCTTATGCCACCGCACGTGAGGCGGAAACGGTCGGCGGTGAGTTGGGGCGGCTGTTCGAGCAGACCTTCTCGGTCGCCAAGCGGGTAAGAACGGATACCGCCATTGGTGAAAATCCGGTTTCAGTTGCTTATGCTGCTGTGCACCTTGCGAATCATCTGTTTACCGATATGAGCAAAAATCGCGCACTCGTGATTGGCGCGGGCAAAACCGTTGAGCTGGTTGCGCGCCATTTAAAGGAGGCGGGTGTCAGAGACATAACTGTGGCTAACAGGACGCTGTCTCGTGCTCAGGAGCTGGCTCATGAAATTCAGGGTGATGCAGTACTGTTATCTGACATTCCCGATCGACTACCCTACGCGGATATCGTTATTGCCTCCACCGCCAGTCAGCTGCCTATTTTAGGTAAGGGGGCTGTGGAGCGTGCATTAAAATTAAGAAAGCATCGCCCCATCTTTATGGTTGATATTGCGGTTCCCCGTGATATTGAGCCGCAGGTTAGTGAACTTGATGATGTATACCTATATACCGTTGATGATCTGCGTCAGGTT
>JBFKTM010000260.1:0-5232 GCA_041636295.1 Oleiphilaceae bacterium | reverse complement strand
TGCGGTACGACCCCGCTGTAAATTAGCGAACATTCATTTTCGTACGTGCGTATTATATCGATGCCCGAAAAGTTAGAAAGGCTGTTTGATACAATTCGTAACGAAATACGGATCAGCTCACATTTTGTACTCTTTTAGTGGTTACGTTCCGCAGCAATAATAAATGATATTCACAGTTGACAAAATTATAAAAACAGACTGTCAGGGAAAAGTCATAATTTCCTTTATAACGATATTGACATTTTTAACCTATTGAAAATAAACGAATAAGTGTTGTGGTTTAAATTTCGGTCAATTTAACTTAAGCCCAGAAAAAACGGGGGGATAGCAACGTTTCCCAAAAACTATTCACAGAGTTATCCACAGAAGTTGTGGGTAACTCCCAGACTCCTTTATTTATCGGTATTTATGGCAGTTGTAGTCGTATCGGTAACACCGGACGATTGTTTCGGGTTATGAAGCGGATTAGGAAAGTGGTGCGCCACTATTAATTTGGCATCTTCAATAAACGACAGAATAACCGGAATGACAATAAGCACTAACAGGGTTGCAAAGGCCAAACCGAATGAGATGCTCACCGCCATCGGGATTAAAAATTGAGCCTGTAGTGAGGTTTCAAATAACAACGGGGTTAGCCCGGCAATGGTTGTCAGAGAGGTAAGCAAGACCGCTCTAAGCCTTAGGCACGCTGCATCAATGACCGCTTGTTTGATCGAGTGTCCTTTCTGTCGTAACTCCTGGTAGAAGGTAACCAGGATAATCGCATCGTTTATGACAATGCCGGAGAGACCAAAAAATCCGAACAGTGAGAGTATGGTCAAGTCGATATTGAGCAGGGCATGGCCGAACACCGCCCCCGTTAAACCAAATGGAATAGCGACCATTATGGCAAAAGGCCATACGTAGGAGCCAAACACCCAAGCCAATATCAGGTAGATCAGGGCTAGGGCGATCATGGCACCGGTTTTCATGTCATTACCGGTCTCTCGCTGTTCTTCAGCCTTGCCTTTCAAATCAATCTTAACGCCGTACCGACTAATCAGATCCGGGAAGTACTCTTTTTGCATGTCGCCCAAGATGTTGTTGGCATTGTTAAGCGTTGTATTGACTTCGGAGGTGACATGAATGCCCAATTGACCACCAGTATGCCTAAGCAAGTCGAGACCTCGTCGGCTATTGAGCGTGACAATATTGCTCAGGGGGGCGCTATTGCCGTCGGGGGTGATGATTGGGAAAGTCTCTAGTGTGGCGTAGCTATTACGCTCCTCATCGGGAAGCATAATACGGACTTCTACTTCTTCGTTCTCATCGTAGAATATCTGTAGCAGACGGCCATCAAAGGCGGCACGCAACTGACTTCCGACATCGGCAACGGTAAGCCCCAATGCTTGCCCAAGTGGTGTGAGCTCATAGATGTATTGTTGCTTACCGTAAGGGAGGTCATCTTGAATATTACTGACGCCACTATAGCTTTTTAATTTCTGTCTGACCTCTTCTGCAGCCTCTTTCAGCTTTGATGGCGCAATTCCAGTCAGGAAGATGTCGATATCTTTGCCAGGAGGGCCTCCTGTGGGGCTGGTGACGCTGAGCTGCTCGACGCCATCGGGGACGTTCATCGATGACTCCCAGGCTGTCACAAACTGGCTATTGGTGATATCTCTCAGGTCTGGCGACGTTAGTTCAACATGAACCGAGGCGTACTGTTCACCGCTGGAGTAATTTTGCCCACCATCAAAGGTGGCGGTGTTAACCCGTAATACGCTGTGAACCACCAGATCATCATCAACTTTTAGCTGCTGATTAGTCTCCCATAACTGTTGCTCCATCGCCTGACCAAAGGCTCTAACTTTTTCAGGGGGGGTGCCTGCCGCAAATTTTACACTGGCAATTAAAACCTTATTGTCGGGTGACGGGAAAAAGGTGAATTGAACCCGGCCACTGATTATCAGTGAAATGGCCAGCGCCAGAGCACAAACAGAGATCAGTACCGTAGTGAGCCGATTGTTCATGGCATGAGTAACGAGCGAACGAAACTGATGATCACGAAATCGGTTGAATGTATTGTCCAGTTTGGTTCGAAGTGGACCGGGCGTTTTGTGGTGGGTTTTGTGAAAACTGTGTCGTAAGTGTCCCGGCAGTATTAAAAAGCTCTCTACCAGTGAGGCGATGATGACACAGATAATGACTAGAGGAATAGCGCTGAGAATATTGCCGATTATGCCGCTAACCATCATCAGTGGCAGGAAAGCAGAAATGGTGGTCAGTGAAGAGGATATTACCGGAATGAACATGCGGCGTGCGCCACCTTCTGCGGCCTGTAGCGAACTTTCCCCGGTGGTGTAATGGGTGAGGGCGTCTTCTCCCACCACAATGGCATCGTCCACGATAATACCCAATGCCATGATCAAGGCAAAAAGGCTGACCATGTTGATACTGCCGCCAACCAGATAGAGTACCGCCAGAGTACCCATAAATGAAACCGGGATCCCCCAGGCGACCCAGAAAGCAACTCTGCCATTAAGAAAAACAAACAGAATACCAACCACCAGGATTAACCCGCCCAGCCCATTCTTCAGTAGCAGATCGATGCGTTCTTCAACGAGTACATAGGCTTCATTGAAGGCGTAAAGCTCAACGCCTTGAGCCAGTTGTGGTTTGGCACTTTCAAGCCATTGGTGAAGGATTTCAGCAGACTTCAGCGTGTCGGCATTTTCGGTTCGCAACACTTTCATCAAAATGGCCGGTTGCCCCTTGTAAAAGACCTCTATTTGCTGATCTTTAGGGCGTTTGTTGATCTGAGCAATGTCGTCGAGGGTAATCCTTTGCGCTGTTCTAGAGGTGAGTATCGCCAGCTCTCTAAAGCCTTGGTCGGTTCTTCGCTGTTCCAGGCTGCGCAGCTCACGGGCGACTTCATTCTTACCGCTGGTGCCCGCTGGAATGTCTTGGCTTTGGTCGGTAATCAGGCGGCCCAATTGCGGCAATGATAACTTTAGGCTTTCAATGCTCTGTGCGGGAACCTGAATGGCAATCTCCTGTTCAGGCAGTCCGGTAAAGTCAACTTTGGCGATCCCTTTTGACAAGAGCTCCCGTTCAAATTGATAGGCCAGGGGGCGTAACTCTTCCAGTGAGCTGCGGGTGGTGAGTATTAAGGTTGCCACATCCTCATTGCGCACCACTTTGGTTATCTTGGGTTGTTCGGCGTCTGAAGGCAGGTTTCTGACCAGGCTTACAAACTCTTTTACCTGATCCAGTGCCAGCCCCATGTCGGTGCCTTCTTCATATTCGAGGATGATGTTGCCAAACCCTCTGGACGACACTGAACGCATCTCTTTTACAAAGTCGAGATTGCGCAGCTCTTGTTCCAAAGGGGTGGTGATTGAGCGTGCCACATCCTCGGCGGTCGCTCCTGGCCAGACGACTCGCACCGTGATGTAGTCGAGGGCAAAATTCGGGAGGAATTGTGTATTCAGTCTGCTTAGACCAACAATGCCTGCCAGTAACATGATGATCATTAACAGGTTGGCCGCTACTTTATGTTGCGCGAAACGGCCGATTATGTCCTGTTTGTGGTAAGGCGGTATAGGTGAGGCCGGAAAGTTGTCATGACTGCTCATGAGCTAGGCCCTCTGACATTGACTTTGAGCCCGTTGATTGCGTTTGGCAGCTGGGTGGTAATAAAAGGGGTGCCTGCCGGTATTGGCGTATCGAGAATCAGGCGTTGGTTACCTTGCTCATCAAAGTAGGCTCCAACGATGTCTGCATTTATCGAGACAAGTCGCTCTTCTTTGATGGCGTAGATGCGGTTGGTGCCGTAAACCGCGGAGATCGGTGCTGTGATGGTGTTCTTGATCGGGGGGAGATCCAATACCAGTTTGACTGAATTGCCAATTGTTAGCGGTTGTTTTTCATCAATGGACTTGAATAAACCGTCGATACCACCAGCGCCTGAATTGGCTCTGCCTGAGAGTCTCTCCAGGGCAAAGGTTATCTCTTCGCCGTAAATGTGGGCCGTTGCTTGGAGCGCCTCCTGAGACTTTAAAGCGCCTCGTATCAGGCTAACGGAGCGATCGGGTATTTGTGCTCTTACTTCAATCTGGCTGCTGTCGTAGAGCTCAACAATCGGTTCACCAAGCCTGACGCGGTCGCCAGGTGATACAGTGACTTGAGTGATTTGTCCATTATAGGGGGCTGTAACTTTGGTTCTAGATAAGTCGAGCTTGGCGGATGAAAGCTCGGCTTGGGCGCGAAGCAGTTTGGCTTCCAGTTGTTTGAGTCTGCTCTCATGGTCTGCAATAGTAAGCTGTCGACTGTTTACCGACAAAGCCTGTAGTTCTAACTTGTTACTCGCATTGTCGATTAGCTCTTGGGAGGTGAGGTTGGATTGCGCCAGCTTTTTTTGACGTTCAACGGATCGTTTGGCTATCTGTAGCAGTGACTGCTCACTCTTGAGTGCCGCCAGGTCTGCAGAGTAGCGGTTATTTTCCGCAATAATTGAGGCTTCCAACTCTTCAGTATTTGCCTGTTTCTGCTGCAGGTTCAGTTGTGCTTCTACATCGTCCAGTTCAACCAGTAGTTGCCCGGTTATGACATAGTCTCCTTCTCTCACTGGAACGTGGATGACATCGGCGTTAACTGCGGCTGACAACTGAGTGGTATAGGGGGACTCAATACTACCCAGCAGTTCCAGTTGTGGGCGAGCCGTGGTTCTTGTTGCGGTTTCAGCACTGACGGTCCAGGCCTGCTCTTCTTGTGGCTTGGTGGGGGGGGCCGGGCGAGAGGCCATTAGTGCCGAGATCAGAATAACGGTTATCCCAATTATAATGACTGGCAGCAGTTGTTTAAGCAGGCGCTTGCTTTTGTCGGTGTTTTCCACGGTGTTACGTCCTGAATTAAAACCGGTAAAGGTTATATTAAGTGTTAAAGTCTCCCCATAGCCACTGAAGAATTGACAGTGTTGCTACTGGCGCTGTTTCGGTTCGAAAGACGCGGGGGCCGAGTGTTGTGGCGGAGAAGCCAGAGCCAATTGCCGCTTCTATTTCAGAATGGGTGAGGCCGCCCTCTGGTCCAATCAGTAATCTAACCGACTGAGGGCGCGCTAACTCTGTAAGGCGTTGAGTGGTGCGGTGGTGCATCACCAGCCCAAGTTCGCTTTCTGCTTTTTCTTTAATCCATTCGTCAATGTGAACAATCGGATTGATGGTGGGGATTTTCGAGCGACCACACTGCTCACCG
>JBFKTM010000259.1:0-5233 GCA_041636295.1 Oleiphilaceae bacterium | reverse complement strand
CTTTGTCATTTGCGTAAGAGAATTAGAGGGCGATATCGCAGGTCTTGACACTGCGCTTGCTGAGATTGATCAGCGGGGTTTCCCGAACTATTTTGGTGAGCAGCGTTTTGGTCGAAATGGTGCCAACCTGGATAAAGCGGTTGCAATGTTTGCACGTAAGATGAAAGTTTCTAAAAATAAAAGAGGCTTTTACCTCTCCGCTGCGCGATCCTTTCTATATAATCGGGTTTTGGCCGAGCGAATAGAGAATGAAAGTTGGCTAATGGAGCCATCTGATGGGCCGTTGTATGGTGAGCTGCCCCGAGATCACAGTGCTGAGTATATCGGATGTAGTGAACTGGAACAGGCTGTTTTCGAGCAGTATCCCGACTTAACGAAAGGGCTATATGCCAACCGGTTAAAAATGGAGGCACGGCCTTTGGCGGTGCGTCCAGGCAAGATGACATGGCAAATAATAGACAATACCCTTGAATTGGCGTTTGAATTACCGACCGGTTCGTTTGCGACCTCGTTGTTAACTGAGGTGGTTGATTACCAGGTGTTTCAACGTAGTGAATGGGCATTAAATAATAAAGAAGAACAATGAACCTACTGATTTCTAACGATGACGGTGTCAATGCGCCCGGCATAATAGCGCTGGCCAATGAGCTAAGACAGATTGCAACGATAGCAGTGTCCGCGCCTGACCGGGATCACAGCGGTGCCAGCAACTCACTCACCCTGGATCGACCTTTACGACCCACCTTTCTGGATAATGGTTTTGCCTGTATTGATGGTACGCCAACGGATTGTGTTCATCTGGGTATCACCAGTCTGTTCGATATTGAGTTTGAGCGGGTGGTTTCCGGAATAAACAGTCACGCCAATCTGGGCGATGATGTTATCTATTCGGGTACCGTAGCGGCCGCGATGGAAGGACGATTTTTGCCCGAACCTGCGATAGCGGTCTCTCTGGTCAATGAAGGGCATAACCATTATTCAACCGCTGCCAAGGTGGTTTCCACGCTCCTGACGACGGTGAGTCATTTAACCGTCGGCCCCAGAACCATCCTTAATATTAATGTCCCTGATAGACCTTATGAAGCGTTGAAAGGATTTCAGGTAACTCGCCTGGGGCATCGTGCACGAGGGGGGGCACCGGAAAAAATGGTCGACCCACGGGGTAAGGATCGTTATTGGATTGCTGCAGCCGGTGAAGGCGATGATGCAGGAGAGGGAACTGATTTTCATGCGGTCGCAAATGGCTATGTCTCGATTACACCTATCCATGTTGATATGACGAGATATGATGCATTTAGTGATTTAAACCAGTGGCTTGAGGGTATGAAGTGAACCAGTCATTAAATCTGCAGGGAATTGGAATGACCTCAAGGCGTACCAGAATGCGTCTGATTCAAAGGCTCAGGGATGATGGAATAGATAGCGAGGATGTGTTGGAAGTAATGGCCAGCACACCTCGACATATTTTTGTGGACGAGGCGCTTTCACATCGGGCTTATGAAGATACGGCGCTTCCGATTGGTCATAATCAGACGTTATCTCAGCCCTATATAGTAGCTCGAATGACACAGATTCTGCTCGAATCAAAACCATCGCGGGTACTGGAGCTGGGGACAGGGTCTGGCTTTCAGACGGCGGTGTTGGCCCAGCTGGTCAACGAGGTTTACAGTGTTGAGCGAATTAGACCACTGCAGGAAAAGGCTAAGGAGCGATTTAGGCAGCTTGGGTTACGTAACGTTTATACCCGCCACTCTGACGGCGGTATGGGGTGGCCCGAGGCGGCACCTTACGATGGAATTATTGTAACTGCGGCTCCGAGTGAGATACCAAAAGAGCTGTTAAACCAGCTTGCGGATGGTGGGCGCATGGTCATTCCGTTGGGCGGTGATCGGCAGGAGCTGACACTGGTAACCCGGAGAGGGCAAAATTTCGATTACCGTGTGATCGAGCCGGTCTTTTTTGTACCGCTGCTAGGTGGTGTGATCCGTTAGCGTTGTTTAAAAGATTGTTAGTTGCGTGGTTAGATGCATTGGTTCATCTGCAGCTTAGTAATTTAGTTACTTAGGGAAAGATTTTGAAGAGATCAACAGTACTACTGTTTTTTAAAGGTGCGGCAATGGGGGCAGCGGATATTGTTCCTGGTGTTTCTGGAGGAACAATTGCATTTATCACCGGCATCTATGAAGAGCTGATTAACTCTATTCAGTCGGTCTCTTGGCGTACCCTGGTGGTGCTTAAGCGGCAAGGAATTGCTGAAGCCTGGCGTTCGATTAACGGCTCTTTTTTACTCACACTGTTTTCTGGGATACTGTTTAGTGTTTTCACCTTGGCCAAAGTGATCAGCTTTTTATTGGTGGCTTATCCTGAGGTGTTGTGGTCCTTTTTCTTTGGTTTGATACTGGCGTCGGTGTGGCATGTTGGCCGACAGATAAAAGTATGGCGACTACTTAATGTTTTGCCCATGCTGATTGGAGTTGTAATCGCCTTTGGAATCAGTCGTGCGTCTCCGGCGGAGGTGGCGGCAACGATTCCCACACTTTTCTTTTCCGGCTGCCTTGCGATCTGCGCGATGATTCTACCGGGTATCTCAGGTAGCTTTATTCTGTTACTGCTGGGAATGTATGGCGTAGTATTGGGGGCCGTAAAGTCGTTGGATATAGCGGTACTAGGGGTTTTTGCTGCGGGGTGTGTGGTCGGGCTACTGACGATTGCAAATGTCCTGGCTTGGGCATTTCGGCGCTTTCACGATGGAACATTACTGGTACTGACTGGGTTTATGATTGGTGCATTGGACAAAGTGTGGCCCTGGAAAGAGACTCTAAGCTATCGAATTAATAGCCATGGTGAGCAAGTGCCATTACTTCAGAGCAATGTCCTACCTGCTAATTACGAGCTGTTGACTGGCCACTCTTCATACCTCGGATGGGCATTAGCGGCAATCGTTTGTGGTATCTTGGCTGTTCTATTATTGGAGCAATTAGGACGGAGTAGACAGTAAAAGTGTGAACTGGTTGTTACTTTAAGGTGTTTCCTTTGGTAACACTCATTTCAGCAGGTAACTCTTTTAACGCTTTTGCCGAATTAAATTATGTTGCTAGAATAAAAGGTTAGCGTAGTTTCTTGAGAATGAACTACTTTTTATATATCGATTTGTTATATGAAATCTTGATTAGTGGTATAAATAATTGTTGTGTATCGATTGCTAACGGTCAAAAAGTGTACAATTATACCTTACGATCTTCGACGAATTAGTTTCTTATTTCTTCGATCTTTGACCGTTCTCTTCTTTGTTTTTTCTCTATCTGCTTGTAATACAAACGAAATATATAACGATAAAAACTTTAATCCCCCTGTCTATTTTGGCTCTCATTCGGTGCGTGAAGGCGAAACTCTCTATGCGATAGCGTGGCGCTACGGGCGGGATTACAAGGAGTTGGCCGCTGCCAATAAAATTGCCCCTCCTTATATGATCAAAGTCGGTCAGAAGATTCGACTTGACCTTCGTGGTACCGTTTCAAGTAATACGCGTACATCAACGGCCAAGCATACCCAGCCTGCCGTTGCGAGCAAAGCCCCTAAAAAGACTAAGGATAAATCTACAACGAAGAAAACGGCGGTAACTAGCAGAAAATCAAAAAGCGTCAAGGGAATTAAATGGCACTGGCCACATCTTGGCCCAATAATTGCCCTTTATTCTAATACCGGCGATGATAACAAGGGGATTGATATCGCGGGTAAATTGGGTGATTCAGTATTTTCAGCAGCCAGGGGCGAAGTGGTATATGCGGGAAGTGGGTTGCTTGGGTATGGAAAATTGATAATCATAAATCATAACCAACATTACCTAAGTGCTTATGCGCATAATGATCAAATTCTGGTAAAAGAAGGTCAAATGATTAAAGCAGGCCAGAAAATTGCTGAAATGGGGAATACTGGAACGAACCGAGCGAAACTTCACTTCGAGATTCGTCGTGATGGAAAGCCGGTTAATCCGCTAGGCTACTTGCCAAAAAGGAAGTAGTGAAAAAGAACAAAGAGGGTTGGTGAAGGTTATTGATTTGGTAGCCGGAGCCATACGGGGTAGTCCATATAACAACGACATTGTTACGACGCTTATCGGTTGCTAAGCGTAAGTGACAATACAGAAAGCAGGGCTCGTGTTATGTCAGCAGAAAGAGAAGAGTACATCGAAGATATAGAGTTTCAAGATTCGTCTGATCAAAAAGACGATATTGAAGATAGCGTAGTAACGCCTATTGACCGTAAAAGAGGAAGCCGCTATACCGCTGAATCACAAAATTATCGGCAATTGGACGCAACGCAAATCTATTTGAATGAGATTGGATTTTCGCCGCTCCTAACACCTGAAGAAGAGATCTATTACGCACGATTGGCTCAAAAAGGGGATGAGGCTGGTCGCAAGCGGATGATTGAAAGTAATCTTCGTCTGGTGGTGAAGATAGCGAGAAGGTATGTTAATCGCGGACTAACCTTGCTGGATTTGATCGAGGAGGGGAACCTTGGTTTGATTCGTGCTGTTGAGAAGTTTGATCCCGAAAGGGGGTTCCGTTTCTCGACTTACGCAACATGGTGGATAAGGCAAACCATTGAGCGCGCTATTATGAATCAGACGCGCACGATTCGTCTTCCGATCCACGTCGTTAAAGAGTTAAATCTATACCTGCGTGCAGCTCGAGAGCTGACTCAAAAGCTTGATCACGAGCCTACGGCAGAAGAAATTGCAGACTTGCTGGATAAGCCTGTAGAAGATGTTAAGCGTATGCTTGGCCTTAATGAACGAATCACCTCGGTAGATACGCCCGTAGGTGGCAATGGCGATAAATCATTGTTGGATACTGTGGCCGATGAGGCTGCGTCCGACCCGGCAGAGCTTCTTCAGGACAGTGACTTGAGAGGCAGTATTGACGGATGGTTGGATCAGCTGTCTGGTAAGCAGCAGGAAGTGCTGGCTCGACGTTTTGGGTTGCGAGGCTACCAGATGAGTACGTTGGAAGAGGTTGGTAAGGAAATTGGTTTAACGCGAGAGCGCGTTCGTCAAATTCAGGTTGAAGCCCTTAAACGTCTCAGGGATATTTTAGAAAAACAAGGTCTTACTGGCGAAACTCTGTTTAAATAAAACTGTATTAGTAAATTAATGACTACTCAAAGCTAAGTAGTCAATTTATAAAAAAACCACGCGTTGGAAGATCATGTACCGGTCTGTCAACGCGTG
>JBFKTM010000258.1:0-5234 GCA_041636295.1 Oleiphilaceae bacterium | reverse complement strand
TCCACTCTAGCAACCAACTCATCTGTTGAGGCGTGAGGCTCACGTGATGATTGAGTTGCCTTTGTGATAGACGTGTCTGGCATCCCACAAAGCAGATGCATATACCTGACTTCACGCTGGCCTGGTTGTTGAGGCATCTTTTGAATTAGAGGGTTACGTTTGCTTAGCAGGTTTGCTAATAACTCATCTAACACTGCAGCGTTTGCAAACTCATGCATCCGTCGAGTACGGCTTAACAGTTCGTTAACCGTTTGCGGTCCGCGTAGCAGCATTATGCAGAAAACGGCATGTTCTGCCTCGCTAAAGTGAAGGGTTCGAGTTAAATACTGTTTAAATTTATCGGCGCGGGAACCGTAATCGAACTCCACCAGTTTTCTGTCTTGGAGCTGATATAAACTTCTCTGAATCTCACCTTCATCAAGATTCATTACGGGCTCGCGGCTGGTTTTCTGATTACAGGCCAGCGCTAAGCTGTTGAGGGTTAACGGGTATGCATCGGGTGTGGTTAACTGCTTTTCCATCAATGCCCCCAAAATTCGCGCTTCAATCGGGGTAAGCATCGCTTGATCTTGAGATTCGTCTGTCACACCAGTCTCTGACTGTTCTAGCTGTTCTAGCTGTTCTGGGTTATCGGGCGTTTCCATCTTTTTGCTCTCTGAGATGCGGGTATAAAGTATGAGAAAAAGTAACTGATCAAGAAAATAGCCTGTTCGAAGGAAAAAACAAACACATTTTGAATTTTTCTATGAGTAGAAAACAGGCGTGTAGCGAGTTATTTCCCTTCAAATTTATAACCAACACCGTATACTGAACCAATTGGATTTGAATTAGCTGAAATATCATTTATTTTTTTGCGTATATTTTTGATATGCGTATCTATATTTCGGTCAGAGACACCTATCGCGTCATTGTAAACCTTATCTATAATTTCATGGCGCAGGGCAATAATGAAAAGATTGCGTTATTCACTTAACGCATACCGTTATCGCTAATGGAGAAACGGTTTTATTGATAACACTGATCTGTCAGGAAACAAATATCTATAAAATAACGCTTTCGTAAAGTGGATCTCTTGGGAGCATTGGTCTATATAACATTAAGACGCACTTTCTTTTAACGAATAACCGCACTACACCGAACAACAACTGCAAGATGTAACCGCTCAGCACATCAAGGAGGACAGTATGTTTCGTCATATCATCTCATTTTCTATTTTAATGCTGATTAGCACTACGGGATTTTGTGGAGACAATATCCTTAGACTCTACAACTGGGAAGATTACATGCCTCAGGAGGTTCTTGATGGTTTCGAGAATGAGACGGGGTATAAAGTAGAGCAAGTCTATTATGAAACTGATGAACTCAAAGAAGACTTGATCATCCAAACAAACGGAAAAGGACTGGACTTAATCATTGGTTCATCAGACAGTTTTGTTAATTATGTGAGGCAGGGGGGGGTGATTAGCAAACTTGACTCTGCGTTAGTCTCGAATATGACACATGTTGATCAACGCTGGAGTGAAAGGTATCCGGAACTCTCAGATTACGCGGTTCCTTTTTTCTGGGGAACGTTGGGCATCGCTTACCGAAAAGATTTGGTGCAATTTAAGGTGTTTAGCTGGGAGCAGCTGTTAAAACCCGAAGAGTCACTACGTGGCAAAATAATGATGCTGGAAGACAAAAGAGACCTGTTTACGCCAGCATTAAAACTCTTGGGATATTCCTCAAATGAAACAAATTACAGGTCACTGATGAGTGCGGGTCAGCTATTGGCTGATCAACGACCCTTTGTGAAATCTTATCAGTATGTTGATATGACCGAAGAGTCAGAGCTGATTAATGGCAGTGTTTGGATGGCTCTGGCCTATAATGGCGATGCACTGACCTTAAAAGAGTTAGACGATAATATTGAATTTGTGGTGCCGAAGGAAGGAACCAATATCTGGATGGACTATATTGCTATATTTGAATCCAGCACAAACAAAGAGGCGGCACACGCCTTTATTAACTATATTAACTCACCTGCTATAGCCGCAAATCTGGCTGAGGCGCTTTATTATGCCAGTCCGAATATGGCAGCGGAGAAACTACTACCAGACGATTTTCTAAACGATGAAATGATCTACCCCCCTTTAGAGGTGTTTCAGAAATCAGAGATTGTAATGCCGTTAAAAGGGCGCGTTATGGGGTATTACAACAATATTTTTAATAATATTGTCACCCAATAAAATTGAGTGGTTGCTAAACATAGATAACGACTCACTCCCTAGGTCATCCTGTACCTTGACCTCAGTATCCACATATCGGATGTCGGGATTCCGGTATCAAAATTTGGAACGAGGTGAGTTGAGGTAAGGTATAGTATTGAAAGGTCAGGGCTTAAATAGTTTTATTGTTAACGTAAAGCAGGATTTTTGTGAGATTACAGAATAAGTTGCTCATCCCTTTATCACTGCTGACGATTATTCCTTTGATGTTGCTGGGTGTATTTGCCGCGTATTACGCGTCAAATAGTTTACAGAAACGGGTGGCGGGTGAGATGAACAGCATCTCCGAAACCATGTCTGCTTTAGTCTTATCTCGACTAGGAAATGCCCGCTCTAATTTGGAGTTGTTTGCGAGCAATCGACTCCTTAAAAAATATCTATTGAGTGGTGATGAGCGATATTCTCTCCAGCAACCCTCGTTGATGCGCCAACTTAGTGCTTATCAAAATGCGTTCCCTGAATATTTTGAAATAAGTGTAATTCTGAACGATGGTTTTGAAGATACACGTGTTACCAACCGTAAAATGCCAAACGCGACCATGGATGAATCTGACAGCGCTATTATTCGGGCGCTACAGAAACAGCCTGATGATTCAGTGGTGCAGCTTCTGGCTTATCATTCTGATGCGGACGAACTCGCGATAAGTATGGGCAAGGTACTGCGCTATCGTGATCCGTTAGTTCCCTACAAGGCAGAAGGTGTCGTGGTGCGGGGATATCTTACGATGATGATGGATATCTCTTTTATTCAAACACTGATAACGAGAGTAAAGGTTGGTAAAAGTGGGTTTTTGATGGTTGCTGACTCTCAAGGAGAGATTATATTTAAACCCTCAAATGTAACAGGCGAGTTTGAGGCTCTGAACTTACAAGCTATTCATACTCATTATCATCAATCGCCCTTTTCCATTGTGGCACACTCTGCGCAGAGCACTAAAAAGCGCGAATACATGGCACTAGTACAAAAAATAAATGATGACTTTACTCTGGTGGCCGCTATTCCACAAAGTGAAATTAACCAGGTTCTGTGGCAAATAGCTATGATTGTTTTTGCGGTCATTCTGAGTGTCATATTAATCATTCTGATGTTGGCTTATCGTCATGTAAGCAAGTTATTGCTTGATCCGATATATAGGTTAAAAGATATGGTGACCAGCATTGGTGAGGGTAATGTAAGAGTGCCAATACCGGCTGATATAAAAAGTGATGAGTTTGGTGAGCTTTATGATTCTATTCAAAAAATGCGGTTAAATCTTAATAAGAGTCAGGAACAGGTTAAACAACTTGCTTATTATGATGATCTGACGGGCTTGCCGAACAGAATTACGCTCAGACAAGAGTTGGATGCGATGATTAATAATAGCCAGCGAAGTGAACTACACTTTGCGGTTGTTTTTGTTGATCTTGATAATTTTAAGGATATTAATGACACCCTCGGACATGATATGGGGGATATATTACTGAAAGAGGTGAGTTCGAGAATTTTAAAAAATATCCGTAATGACGATTATGTTGTTAGGCAGAGAGATCATGATATAGCGAAAGACTGTGCCACGGTTGAGCCTCGTGAGCATGTGGTGGCCAGGCTAGGAGGGGATGAGTTCACTCTACTGCTGGGTAATATTGAGAATGTTGCGGTTATTTCAAAAGTGGTGAAACGTATCCTCGACTCATTTTTACAGCCCATAAAATTAGGAGAGCACGACTCGGTGGTGGGGGCAAGTATGGGGATTGCTATTTATCCACAGGACGGACGAACGGCCGATGAACTATTAAAAAATGCTGATTTAGCGATGTATGAAGCTAAAAAGTCTGGCAAAAACAATTTTGAGTTTTTCTCAAAAGAGATGAATGCCGTTGCTTTGCAGCGGTTGGCACTTGAAAGCAACTTGCGAAGAGCATTAGACCGGAGTGAATTTGTACTCTACTACCAGCCTCGAATCCTGGCGAGTGATGAACATGTTGATGGCTTTGAAGCACTTATTAGATGGAATAACAGAGAGCTTGGTATCGTTCCTCCCAATCAATTTATACCTTTTGCGGAAGAAAGTTTATTAATCTGTGAAATCGGTTATTGGGTGCTTGATAATGCCTGTCAACAAATACGTCAGTGGGTGGACGAAGGATATAGTGACATTTGCGTGTCAGTGAATTTGTCTCCTAAGCAGATTTACCGAGGTGACACCTTTCATATGATTGAGACGGCGATGAAATATCATGGCGTACAAGGGCGTAATCTTGAAATAGAAATTACCGAGTCAGGGTTGTTAAAAGACGAAAAAGTGGCCATTGAATTTCTCGAAAATGTAAAAGGCTTAGGGGTGCGATTGGCTCTGGATGACTTTGGTACGGGCTACTCTTCATTGAGTTATTTACGAAAGCTACCTATTGATATACTTAGAATTGATCGTAGCTTTGTCGTCGATGTCGTGGGCGATGGCGATACCGCAAATATATTGGAGTCTATTATTGAGCTGGCGGGGAAGCTATCACTCAAGACCGTTGCTGAAGGCGTGGAAACCGTACAGCAACTAGAATTACTTAATGATCTAGGATGTGATTATATTCAGGGTTATTATTACTCGAAACCTCTCCCGCTTGATAAAGCTAATGAATATCTGAATCTGCATAAAAGTGTCGTTAACGAAGTGATAACTCAGTCTTAGCGACGTTTAATGGTCAATCTGACTTATAACGGCCAATCCTGTGTTGTGGGAATCATGCGCCATGAATACACTACTTTACCTTTAATTACCGCGCCTTGTGGTAATTACCGTTCATCATGGTAATATTGGGTAATAACAGGGTAATAATAGATCGTGGCGCGGTATTCTCTTATGATCGACTGGCACTTCCCAAGAACCACATTGGCTCACCAATATATGAGCGCCTTTGATACCGGTATAACCGGTGCGTTGGCGTTGTTTGCTCCTCGACGCATGGGTAAGACCGAATTCGTCTTGCTTG
>JBFKTM010000257.1:0-5242 GCA_041636295.1 Oleiphilaceae bacterium | reverse complement strand
GTACTGCTCGCCCGGGATGCACTGCAGCGCGTGGCGGACCCGGCGTGGGGATGCGTTCTGTGGATCGGACCAACCGCCTTCGCGACGCTCTTTACGTTTCCTCTCAGGCAGATCCTGCTGCTGGTGAATGCGATGATTGCCGCTGGTGGTGAAGAGAATCCTGAAGAGAGACCCCTGACGGCCGTTGAAGAGTCACTGGCCCAAATAGGCGGGCTGAGCTATCTGATGGACAGTGCCAGAACGCTGACGACTTCGCTGGTTGATCGAGGCGAAAAGCCGTCGGTTCCTTCCGCTATTCTCAAGTACCACAATACAGAAAAAATGCGTAAAGTGGTTAGCCACGCAATGGACATTCATGCCGGTCGTGGGGTCATTAAGGGGCCTCGTAATTATATCGCCCGCGTTTACCAGGCCGTGCCGATAAGCATTACTGTCGAAGGCGCTAACATCCTGACACGCAGTATGATGATTTTTGGCCAGGGTTCTGTTCGCTGTCATCCCTTTCTACTGAAGGAGATGGAAGCGTTGCACCACCCAGACAATGTTCAGGGTTTGATTGATTTCGACCAAGCCCTATTTGGCCATATTGGCCATAGTGTTCAGATGGTTGCCCGCAGTTTCTTGCTGGGGCTGACACACAGCCAACTGGCATTCGCCCCTGCAGGCGGCGGTTACGGACGGGACTATTATCGCCACCTGAGCCGACTCTCAGCCGCTTTTGCCGTGGTCAGCGATTTCACACTCATGTTACTGGGCGGGGAACTCAAACGCCGGGAAAAAATCTCGGCTCGTTTGGGGGATTGCCTCAGTCAACTCTACTTTGGTTCCGCCGCGTTAAAGCGTTTTCAAGATGATGGTTGCCCTGAAGAAGACCAACCGCTGTTTGACTGGGCTATGCAACATTGTATCTACCAATTGCAGGATGCACTGATCGCGGTACTCAACAACTACCCCTCAAAACCACTGGCCCTGTTACTTAAATGCATGGTTTTTCCTTTGGGGCGTCGTTATAAAAAGCCCAATGACCTGCTGGAGCATAAAGTCGCACAACTTCTCCTGAGCCCTTCTAAAGCGCGTGACCGATTGGTCGAAGGGGTTTATCGCAACACCCGACCAGATGATCCTGTGGGGCGTATAGAAAATGCCTTTTTGAAGAAACTGGCCAATACAGAGATAGACAAAAAACTAAAGCAAGCCATCAAAGCCGGTCAGCTGAAACAGTCAGATGACGTGGAAATATTTGTTAAAAGGGCCATTGAGCTAGACGTTCTTTCTGAACAGGAGGCGACTCTGTTCAAGGAAGTGGAAGAACTTGTCAACGATGCCATTCAAGTAGACTACTTTTCGGCGGATGAGCTTCCCGGCGTTCAGTCGGATTAGTTAAAAGCACTGTTCCTTGTGGTTATTAACAATTAGTGAATTGATACGGCTGTAGAGTGATCATGACTTCAACCACTGAAAAGAAATGGCGTGAACGTTACCTGACTCCGTTAAGTGGACGTAACGGAGAAACGATATACTGGTCCTTGAGCAAATTGGCGCAAGATTTTGACTTTACACTGAGTCAACAACCCTTTGTTGTAAGACTGTTTTTAGAAAATGTGATGCGGCACTATGCGCCAGATAGCGAAAACAACAAAGATGACGAAAACAGTACCTCCTTGCAAACCATCATTAAGGGATTAAGCTCAAACGGGCGAATGGCAGATTTCGAATTCTCGTACTACCCGAGCAGGGTATTAATGCAGGATTATACCGGCGTCCCCGCTATTGTTGATCTGGCAGCGATGCGTGATGCGGTGCTCGCTGCCGGTGGTGATGCAGAAAAAATTAACCCGATGTGCCCCGTTGATCTAGTGATCGATCACTCTGTTATTGCTGAACAGTCCGGCAAGGCCAGTGCGTTACAATACAACCGTGATCAGGAAATGATACGTAATCAGGAGCGCTATCAGTTTTTAAAATGGGCTCAAAGTTCCTTTGATAATCTCAATGTAGTGCCGCCAGGACGAGGTATTTGCCATCAGGTGAATCTTGAATACTTTGCTCAAGTGGTCCGCGAAACCGATGGGGTCGTTTATCCTGATACCTTAGTGGGGACTGATAGCCACACGACGATGATAAACGGACTTGGCATACTCGGTTGGGGCGTTGGCGGAATAGAAGCCGAAGCTGTGATGTTGGGGCAGCCGTTAAATCTAAATGCGCCTGACATAGTCGGCGTAAAATTGGATGGCGAGTTGACGGTTGGCACAACGGCAACGGATTTGGTACTGAGTATCACCGAAATATTGAGAAATTATGGTGTTGTGGGCAAATATGTCGAATTTTATGGCGCGGGTGTGTTAAATCTTAGTGTCGCCGATCGTGCAACGATTGCTAATATGGCGCCGGAATACGGAGCGACCTGTGCTTTGTTTCCGATAGATGCCAAAGTCATCGATTATTTGACCTTAACTAACCGGCCCGCCTCGTTAATTGAGCGAGTACAGGATTACGCCGTGGCGCAGGGCTTGTTCTACAGCGCTGATAATGCAACCGATGCACCTGTTTATAGTGAAACGCTATCTATCGACCTGAGCAAAATTGTACCCAGTGTAGCCGGCCCCAAACGGCCGCAAGATCGTTTGTCATTAGCCGCTATTAAACAAAAAACCTTAGATGAAATCGCGTTGGCTGGGCACGCATCACCGGTTGAATCCAATGATTGTCAAAGCGCCCTGATGGATGGTGACCTGGTTATTGCAGCCATCACTTCCTGCACCAATACCTCCAATCCGCAAGTGATGTTGCTGGCTGGTTTACTGGCTAAGGCGGCTGTGGAAAAAGGGTTGACGGTTAAGTCTCATGTCAAAACCTCCCTTGCACCGGGTTCACAAGTGGTGGCCCGCTACCTGGATAATTCAGGTCTGCAGGAGTATCTCAATCAGTTGGGGTTTCAGCGGGTAGGGTTTGGCTGCACCACCTGTATTGGCAATTCTGGCCCCTTAAATGATGATCTTGAGTCTGTGATTGAGCAAAGGAACCTGCAAGTGAGTGCGGTGCTTTCGGGAAATCGAAATTTCGAAGGCCGGGTTCATCCCTTTGTGCGACTCAACTGGTTGGCTTCACCGCCGTTGGTGGTTGCTTTTGCCTTGGTGGGACACACACGTATCAATTTTGATACCGAGCCTTTAGGGGGCGATAAACAGGGCAAACCGGTTTTTTTGCGGGATATCTGGCCGACCATGGCACAGGTGACCGAAGCGCTCGCTCAGGTGACTCAATCACTTTACAAGCAGTCTTATGAAAACATGTTGCAAGGCGATGAACATTGGGAGGTATTGGGTGTTGAGAATACGGTGTGTTATCCGTGGAATAGCGAATCCACGTATATCCGTAAGCCACCCTTTTTTGACGTAAAGGCCCAGCCTAAACCCCTTACGGCGGCAAAAATTCTTGCCATTTTGGGCGACTCCATTACCACCGACCACATTTCGCCGGCTGGTCAAATCAGCCCGAATACTCCCGCAGGGGAATATCTGCTCGGGCATAACATCAAGCCTGAAGGATTTAACAGCTATGGAGCACGCCGAGGCAATCATGAAGTTATGGTGCGCGGGACGTTTGCCAATAAACGGTTAAAAAACAGGATGGTCGATCCAATGGAGGGTGGATTTACGCGTGTTTTCGATGAGCCGAATGATGGGTCAAAGGCAATCGATCAATCCAAAATAACCGATCAATCCAAAATAGGCGATCAATCAAAAACAGAATTGCCCAACCCCGTTTCTATTTATATGGCCAGTCAGCACTACCAAAATAACCATATCCCACTGGTGATTTTTGCGGGTAAAGAGTATGGCACTGGATCAAGTCGCGACTGGGCGGCGAAAGGGTGTTTGTTATTGAATGTTAAAGCGGTAATCGCAGAGAGTTTTGAGCGAATTCATCGTAGTAATTTGGTGGGCATGGGCATCATGCCGTTGCAACTTCCGCCAGATATGATCGTGAGTGACCTGCAGTTGGTCGGCGACGAGTCTATTTCGATCGAGTGGCCTCCAGACAGTAATGAAATCCCATTAGAGCCTAACCAAATATTGCCGCTAGTGATTAGAAAAACGCATCAACAGTCTAATCAAATAAAGCAGTCCATACCGGTTATTCTCAGAATAGAAAACGCTCGCGAGCTGGATTTCTTTTTGGCGGGCGGGGTTTTACCATACGTCGCTGATCAGTTCTCAAGAAAATTGTAATAAATAGGCCACAGTATTAGACGTGACAGATTGTAGATCTATAGTTTTTGCGTAAGTTTGGCTTCTCGATAGGAGACCATACGTTGCTGTTGTTCGTCCCATAAACAAGATTTGAAGCAATTAAGCATTTCTCCCAGTCCCAAAGTGGTGACGATTGGCGATTGTAGTTCAGGGATTGCAGCCATCACTTCTGGTAATCGGTAAAAAGGGATGCGAACGTTGAGGTGGTGTATATGGTGATAACCAATGTTACCAGTGATCCATTGCATAAACTTGTTCAGTTTCAAATAGCTGGAAGACTCCAATGCTGCACGATAATAAGTCCAGGCTTTAGGTGTAATGATTGTCATCCGTTTAAAACTATGTTGCGCGAAAAATAGATAAGACCCAAATGCACAGGCAATACTCATTGGCAACAGAACGACAAAGAAGGCCACATCAGCCCCGGCCAAATGCCACAAGGCGAGAATTAAGGTGCTATGCAATAACAACGATAAAATAGAGTCGAGGTGTTTGGAAGGGTTTTTAAGAAAGGGTATTAAGCAGAGTCCTAAGCCGAACACCGTTACGTAGCCGAACAGAATAATCAGCGGATGCCGTTGCAGGCGGTAATAGGCGCGCTGTGAATGTGACGCGGTGTGCCACATCTTTGTGGTCATTACAGGAAAGGTGCCTACCCCGAAAGTGTCAATTTTTCCAACATGACCATGATGATAGTTGTGGCTTTTCCTCCACGCATTCGAAGGAACCAGTAGCAGAATGCCGTAGAGTTTGAAGAACCAACCAGCCAGCCGAGAATCAGACAGGATCGCACCATGCATGTAGTCATGGTAGGTAATAAAAGCGCGCACCATTAACATCGCGCCGAGCAAAGAGAAAATCAACTGTAACCAAGGCTAAGGAGCCATGCCAGCCGCAACAAGTGAGACCAATAACAGCGTAAAAACCGTTATCACCAGACGCCAGCTCTTAGTTCGCGACTCATTGGCGAAGGGAGTGGTCGCCTT
>JBFKTM010000256.1:0-5253 GCA_041636295.1 Oleiphilaceae bacterium | reverse complement strand
GGTGAAGGTCTCGGCAACCAATTCCTGGCCAACATCCGAGAGACCGACGCTATCGCACATGTTGTGCGCTGCTTTGAAGACAGCAACGTCGTACACGTCGCAGCAGAAGTGAATCCGGCCGCTGACATTGAAGTCATCAATACCGAACTAGCACTGGCCGATCTCGACAGCGTAGAAAAAGCTATCAAACGAATTGGCCGCATTGCAAAGGGCGGTGACAAAACAGCCAAGACACAAATCGAGATAATGGAGAAGCTTCTACCGCACCTGAATGAAGCCAAACCTGTTCGTACCGCCGGGCTAACTGATGAGCAGCTCGCTTTACTACATGAGCTCCACCTTTTGACCATTAAACCGACCATGTATATTGCGAATGTCGATGAAGAGGGTTTTGAAAACAACCCCTACCTCGACACGGTTAGAGCCATAGCTGCTGAAGAAAATGCCGTTGTAGTGCCCATCTGCAACAAATTGGAAGCAGAAATAGCTGAACTCGAAGATGAAGAGAAGGCCGAGTTCCTTGCCGATCTGGGAATGGAAGAAGCGGGACTGGATCGCGTTATTCGTGCCGGTTACAACCTGCTAGGTCTACAAACTTATTTCACCGCAGGCGTTAAAGAAGTTCGTGCCTGGACCGTCCCCGTCGGTGCAACCGCCCCTCAGGCTGCCGGTGTTATTCACACCGACTTCGAAAAAGGCTTTATCCGGGCTGAAGTTACCGCTTACGATGCCTTCATTGAGTTTAAGGGCGAACAAGGCGCTAAAGAGGCCGGTAAATGGCGCCTTGAAGGTAAGGATTACATCGTTAAAGACGGTGATGTTGTCCACTTCCGATTCAACGTGTAATTTGTTGTCGATTAATACCCCATGGGGGGTTGACATACTCCCCTAAAAACAACAAAATACGCGCCTCAAATTAAGTGGCTACATAGCTCAGTTGGTTAGAGCACATCACTCATAATGATGGGGTCCCAGGTTCGAATCCCGGTGTAGCCACCACTTATTCCGAAAGCCTTGTTCGAAAGAACAGGGCTTTTTTTGTATCCGCACTCGCCATAGCGACATACAACCTACGGTACTCGACTTACCTGCCTGACATCAACCGACAGACTCTCCTTCAGCAAATCCGCTACTTTTACAAAACGGTGCTTTTCAAACTTATCGTAAGTCGGTGATGCACCAATATGCAGATCGGCACAGTAGCCATTCAGTTCGAAAAAATAGTGGCGATTGGGCATTTGATACTGTTGCTGCTTATACTGAATCAACGCATTGTAATACACCGACTGTACATCCTGATCGACAATTACTAGGGATTCAGACATTACTATAGAAGGCAGACTACTCGCGTCACGAATATACTGCTGACGACATGAGAGACTCTTTGGATCTTGCGGAAAAAATGGCTCGACATGAAGCGAAAGGAAGAAGCCATCCCTAGTACGCCCAAAAAAACGGTATCGTATTTCCGACGATGAGATTTCCTGGTAGTCCAGGGGGGGCGCATCAAAGCGCAACGACCACCCCTGCTCCGGCGAACTTAATGGCAGTGTTTCTGCCGATACAGCAACAGGTCGCATAAAACCTGCCAGAAGAGAGAACATCAACACCATTAACGTTTTTGTCCTATTCGACCTTTCAGGCTTGCGCCGCCTTGCTTTGCAATATTCGACACTACAGACGGCATAATGCCGCATGCAGTGCCGAATCACTCTCCGACTATCCATGAATGATTACCTTGCGATGAAACAGTGTTTTACGTCCGTTTTCGGATCATTATTATCACCAGAATCATCTCCCGCTCTGGTGTAATTGCACTATAAGATATTTTTTATCAACCATTTAAGTACCATCGATGACAAAAAACTTGCAAAATACGCCAGGCTATCTCATATTGTGACGATGTCGAACATTGAACGTTTTCAATACCCCATCAGTTATTTTCATACCGCCGCCAAATCGTGGCTACGTCATGATGTCGACACTGAGTTACTGCTCAAGGTATGTGAGATCGATAGCACTAAATTAGAGTCGCCGGGAGCCACACTATCGCAAGATGAACTTCAGCGGATTTACAAAATCTGCGCAAAGTTTAATCGAACCGGCACCCCAGAAAGCATCCTGGTAGCGGAGCAATTCAGCTTCACCAATGTCGGTCTACTGGGGCTCGCTATTATCGCTTCAGATACCTTTCATTCGGTTTTGAACTTACTAACCCGCTACTGCTCAGTATTCGCTCCCGGATTATCCATCGAATACCACCAGTCGGACGATAACCTCTTTCTCGACTACAGCATGGACAAAAGCTTTGGCGAAGTCATTCCTTTCTTTAATGAAGTCGTAGTCTGTGTAATGAAACGGTTTAGCGAACAGTTCAGAGAGCCCTTGGCCCCCTCCATGGTTTATTTTGCTCATACACCAGCCTTCCCTATTGAGCTATATCGGCAATATCTGGAGTGTCCGGTCGAAACCAATTACCACGTCAACCGCCTCTGTTTTAATGCGAGCGATCTGAGTACACCGCTCAACCACCCCGATCGCTCAACACTCGCATTAATCGAGGCACAACTCCGAAGCGCCGCTCAGCAAGAAGCAATACGTCATAGCTGGTCTCAAAAAATTGAGGATATCTGGCATACAAAGGTAGAGCAGCAGCAGTTTTTGTCGCAAAAGGAGATGGCCGATTATTTACATATCAGCCCTCGAACGCTGGTAAGAAGGCTTGCCGATGAAGGGGTAAGTTATCGATCACTCACCCAACAGTGGCGATTGGAGAAGGCCAAACTACTCCTTAGAGAAAGCGAATGGCCAATAACTGAAGTTGCAATTCGTGTAGGATTCGATGACGAAAGTGCTTTCTTCCGTTTTTTCAAAGAGGCAGTTGGCATGACACCACGGGCTTTTCGAAAGGCCTGATGGATAACGCCATTTCTCGGCTCCTAGTGCGCTGCCACCATTCAATACCATAAAAATACACTAGCAGCCACTACCGTTACGGTGCTCGGTGCAGGGACAACATGACACGCTTGTTATGTTTACTTATTGGTGATAGTGTGTATTTAAAAGGCCACACATACACATAAGGAATTCGATATGCGAACTAATATTGTAATTGACGATGAGTTAATGGCCAATGCGTTGAAGGCTAGCGGCTTAAAAACTAAAAAAGATGTTGTAGAAGAAGGACTAAAGCTGCTCATTAAACAAAATGAGCAACTCGCAGTGCGTAGCCTACGCGGAAAGGTAAAATGGGAAGGCGATTTGGATGAAATGCGGGGCGATAAATGATAATAGTTGATACCAGCGTCTGGATTGACTATTTAAATGGTAGTTATACCCCTGCAACGGACAGGCTAGACTCCGAATTAATAAATGGCACTGTAGCTATAGGGGATCTTATTTTTTTGGAAATCTTGCAGGGGATCAGAAACGACAAAGAGTACCAAAAAACCGAAAGCTCTCTGAAAAAACTAGATCAATTTGAAATGTTTGGCCATAAAATGGTGGCCCCCTGTGCTGAGAATTACAGGGCTTTACGTAAAAGGGGAGTAACGATCCGAAAAACTGCTGATGTTATTATTGCCACCTTTTGCATTAAAAATAAACTTCCCCTTTTATTTACAGATAGAGACTTTACACCTTTTGTTGAGCACTGCGGCCTACGAGCTGTCCCCTATGAAATATAACTGGATTATGCATTTTATACACACTCAGCCAAACCTGGATTCGAATACTAATAAGTAAAGTTATAATCCGACAGCCTTAGTTAACTTACGCCGGATTACAACAATAACGCCATATCTAAGCGGCACTAACCATCCGCATTAATACGCCTAATCAATTCCGCCAACACAGCTTCACTTCGATCATTATCAACCTGACAGGTTCCCGCAGCCTGGTGTCCGCCTCCGCCGTACTCCAGCATCAGTTCACCAACATTGGTTTTGGAACTCCGATCAAAAATTGATTTGCCCGTCGCAAAAACCGTATTCTGTTTTTGGAGCCCCCAAAGTACATGGATCGAGATATTACACTGAGGGAACAGTGCATAGATAACAAACCGGTTGCCCGCATGAATAACCTCCTCGTTACGCAGATCGAGGATGACCAGATTTTGATGGACCGTTGCACAGCGCTTAATCTGCTCTTTGAACTTGGTGTCTTGATCTAAATAGAGTTCTACACGCTCCTTTACATCGGGCAACGAAAGAATTTCATCAATATTATGATTACGGCAGTAATCGATTAGATCCATCATCAGCGCGTAGTTTGAGATTCTAAATTCCCTAAACCGTCCGAGCCCTGTGCGCGCATCCATCAAGAAGTTAAGTAAGTCCCACCCTTTGGGGTCAAGAGCTTCCTCTTTACTGAATTGAGCTGAGTCTCCTTTATCGACGGCGGCCATCATATCGTGCCACGCTGCAGGAAAAGCCGCTTCAGCGCCATAATAGTCATAGACTACCCGGGCAGCCGATGGGGCATTGGGATCGATAATGTGATTGTCTCTTTTCTCGTTGCGGATGGTTTCCGATAGGTGGTGATCAAACGCTAGATGAACGCCCTCGACATACGGTAGGTTGGTGGATATATCCTGGTCGGTGATATCAATTTTCCCATCCTGCATATCTTTCGGATGCACAAACTTAATATCATCAATCATATCTAAATGCTTAAGTAACACCGCGCAAACCAAACCATCAAAATCACTACGCGTTACCAACCGAAATTTTTTTGCTGCTTCAGCCATACTGACTATCTCCTTGTTCTTCCTGCATGACAATACTAAAAGCAGTATAGACTATATATCAGCGTCGACAGCGTCATTCCCGCTCAATAACGAATGGGGCAATGCTAAAAATAGCGCTGCGTCATGCCCCTTGGGCTTCTTCGTGCAGTTTATCGCGCACATTCATCAATACCTGGCCATACCGGTTTTCACCGCGGCGGTCCCGTCCACAACCCCAAAAGTAATCATACAGACTATTTTCTACCAATTTACTCTGACCGGTTTTCAGTAATTGTTCGGCAATCTCAGGATAGGTTCGACATTTGATATAAACGGCTCTGGTCATAAACACCGTTTTAACGTTTTTCCAGTCTTTTCTAATTTTCTTAAACCGGGTACGCCCTAGTTTTCGTGCTTGTTTTGGGCTTTCAGCCTGGCGAATTCTCTCCTGGTAAGCGGCATCTTCAAATTTCATCGCTTGAAAATAGTGCTCAACAGAGGGCCACTCTCTCTCTTCCAGCGCAAAG
>JBFKTM010000255.1:0-5262 GCA_041636295.1 Oleiphilaceae bacterium | reverse complement strand
GTTTGAAAGATAAGACCTGATCTGTTGTTCAAGGGTGTTTGGACAAACGATAAACGCAAAAATACGACCGCCTCGGGCGCTTATTCGTTTATAGATGACACCAGACTGGCTGACTGCTGGGTGAGCATTGAGCGCAGCCTCGATCTCCTCAAGTTCAATACGATAGCCCATATGCTTTATTTGATTATCTTTGCGGCCACAAAAGTGCAGTAGCCCCGTCGAATTTTCGAAAACCAGATCACCGGTTTTATACATAACTGACCCGGTTTGATCCGGATAGTGAACAAAAACATCATCGCTTCGCTTGCAGTCATGATAATAGCCTTTTCCTACATTGGGGCCTAATAAACATAATTCTCCAGGGTTGCCGGTTTCGACCTTCTGACCATATTGATCGAGAATGATGTAGTCAAAGTCTGGATTAATAACGCCCAACGGAGAAAGTTGAGCCATATCGGCAAAGTCAGTCTCCGAAATATCATATGAACTACAGATGCAGGTGCATTCTGTTGGGCCGTAAACGTTAACAAGCGTTGCTCTACTTCCATAGAGGTCCCAGAGTTTTTTTAGTTCAGATTTAGGATACCCTTCACCACCAAAGATAATGTATCTAACGGATATCAGCATGTTGGTACTAAGTAGTTTTATTGTATTTAAATAGACCAGCATAGACGGTACTGAAAACCAAATAGAGCAGCCCGATTCGGTTAAAAAATTAACCATCTCTTTCGGGGATTCGGCTAATGATCTTGGTATGGGGAGTAAACATGCCCCAGAGAATAGGGCACTGTAAAAATCAAATACGGAGTTATCGAAGTAGATGGGATTAACGTTTGAAAAACGATCGGAGGGCGTTATTGAAAATCGTTGCTGTGCCCATTTAATAAAGTTTAGAAGGTTGCCGTGGGTAATCGTTGCTCCTTTCGGGAAGCCAGTCGAACCGGAGGTGAACATGATATAAGCAGGGCTGTTATGATCTGTGGCAATCGCAGGAAGCGCAGGTGAAACATGATGTTTAAGTTGGGCAAAGTTTTTAGCAAAGCTATCGATGAATCTGAAGCCTGAATGTTCTAAACACTCTAATGCCGATTGATTCATAGGCTGATCACTTATAATCAGCGAGGGTTTGCAGCGTTCAATAATCCGGGTCAAGCGCTCTGGGGGGGTTTGCTCATCAATGTTGCAGTAAATCGCCCCAATTTTAAGGCAAGCTATCATTGTGGCGAACGAAATAGGGTGTTTGGTATTCAGTATGACAACTACATCGGATACCCCTATCTGTTCTGAAACGAGAAAACGGGCTACATCGTTAGATCGCTCGTTTAGTGTTTTATAGCTGAGTATCGTACCGTCGTCATAAGCCAGTGCGTCGTTGCCATGATAGGTTTCAGCCACTTGTTGAAACAACAACCCTAAGTTTTGCATGTGATTTGGTTTCCTTTAAGGACAGCGATATCTTATGAGGCTGACTGCATACTCCTCAACAATCGATGTAAAGTAATGTCTCGCCGTTAAAGGGTTAGGCCCCCATCGATTTCGAACACCTTACCTGAAATATACTCATTAGCGATGATGAACTTCACCGTATCTGCAATCTGTTCAGGTGCTCCCAATTTTTTTAGAGCGGTCTGTTTTTTCCAATAATCTAACATGGTTGGTGTCAGTGCAGAGTGTGTTGCACTGGTTTCGAAAAAGCCGGGCGCTATGGCTGCACAACGAATACCCAGAGGCCCTAACTCTTTTGCCCAGGCGGTGGTTAGGGCATTGATACCTGCTTTGGCCGCAGAGTAGGCACTTTGACCGGCGTTGCCGGCGGCACATACGGAGCTAATGTTAACGATAACCCCTTTAATACGCTTTATTGCCATATGCTCTGCCACATGAGCGGTCGTAATAAAGGTGCTGTCAAGATTGGTAGAAATAACTTTTGTCCAGTGCGTCAAGCTATGACGGCGTTGGGTTGGGTTTAAAACATTGATTAAAGGTTCACTATGAATCAGGCCAGCGTTATTAACCAGTATATGAATGTTTCCAAAACGACTAATAATTTGCTGAATAGTTTTGGCGACTTGTTGTTCGCAGGTGAGATCGGCTTTAAAGGTTTCCAGATCCGGATGCTGGTGTTTAGCTGCATGTAGTGCTTCGTCGTCTATATCAATAATAGCTACCCGAAATCCGCTATCAACGAGGGATGTGGCAATTTCAAGCCCTAACCCTTTGGCCCCACCTGTTACGATGGCATGTTTAATCTGACTGTTTTGCATAGGGATTAGCCTAATTGAACGCCTTTGGCAGCGAGTATTTTGCGAATGGCTTTGACAGAAACCATTTCGGTAATCTCATCCATCGTTAATTCAATTGTAAAGTGACTCTCAAGCTCTGCGATTAAATCCATGTGAGTCAGAGAGTCCCAGCTCTCAATATCCTTCATCGATAATTCATCTGATATTTGATCGGGCGTAATTCTGAGTATGGGGGAAATTATACTTTCTAACATTATTTATAAACTCTTTAAGGCTCTGGGTAATTCGCTCAATGCAACGGACTAGTTAGTGCCCATCCTGAAACAGCCGTTTTAATGTAGGTCGGGTTTCGCCTAAAGCGCCTACTTTTGGTAACCCTACAAATCAGTATCTTAACGGAGATTGTAGTCGGGTTAAAACCCGATCTACGCTAAAAAACAGCCATTTCTAGATGGGAACTAATTAGGGCCGTTTCATCTTTACTACATAAAGTATCTATTTGTCAGTAATGAGTTCTGCATATCCAAACCCCTCTCGTCCGAAATAGTTTCCACAGTAGAACATGTAGACTCGCTGATCGATCTCAACAACATGAGGGTAGCATACCATTTCTGAGTCCCAACCTGTTTCTGAAACGTCGAGACCTGCCTTGGTGTCATCCCGCTTCC
Organism: Oleiphilaceae bacterium; assembly: GCA_041636295.1. GTDB lineage: Bacteria > Pseudomonadota > Gammaproteobacteria > Pseudomonadales > Oleiphilaceae > Alkalimarinus. The sequence continues at coordinate 2,351 of JBFKTM010000255.1, read as the reverse complement.
AGTTCATCATGTCAGTTGATGCAGCGTAACCAATACGGTATCCTCGTTCGCTATTTCTAAAGTCTGTTCCGTGGCGGTAAGAAAAAAACATATGATATTTTTCTTGATGATAGAGCAAACTAGGGCTGGTTTGACTCTCTTTAAAGACCTTGGAAGGAATTACCTGTTTTCCATCTCGATTCCAGTTTATACCGTCCTTTGAGTCTGCGGAAGCAGTGATATATACAGATTCCATATGCCCATCATGCTCATACCACTCAACACCTGTTTGATACCACATGCGCCAGTTGTCAGGGGCGAATTGCCAAACCCGTGGACAGGCTTGCAAGTAAGGTTCATTCAGCGTTGAAGTCATGATAGGGCCTTTGCCTATCTTCTCAAATGAGATTCCTCCGTCACGACTAATAGCTAGACCGTTGGACCACTTATAAGGAACTGAGTATTGCCTGGTCCAACCCACATAATAAAGCCAGATCTCGTTTCTATCTTTCAAGTGAACGATGCTGCCTGGCATGATGCCGAATTCGTCAAAGTCACCTCTGCTACCCAATTCCATAACGGGTTTGTTATGAACATAGATTACTTTTGAAAGGTCGTTTCGGTCAAGGTCGACAAAGCCTATGTAACTAACACAGCTATTGTTTTCGTCGCGTGATGGGCGGCAGGTAAAATAGACCCTGACTCGATCTTTTAGAACTAGTGCGTTTGGATTTTGGGCGTACTCTTGCATCCAACTGAATTGAGCTCTTGGATCGAAAATCTTCCCGTGCTTTTTCCAATTAAACATATTTGGTCCGGTTTTAGTTCTTTAAGTCGTTTTGTGCTGCTGTTTTCACTGTATCATCCAGCCATTGATGCATGCTTTTTCCTTGGCTTTTGGCCGCCTGTTGCACTAGGTTTTTAGTTTCAGCACTAACGCCTTCTAACTGTCCATAATAGCGAGTTCTCAATGTACCTCCGCGCTGGCCGGGAATCTCCATGTCAAAGTTGGCGGTAGGCTCACCCTCTCCGACGGTAAAGTCAATCAAGTAGTACACTCCCCCGATGATCCATTTGAGATTGACCTCTCTAGCCTCCACAGGAATATTGTTTAAAGGGACTTTCATTTTGAAAAGAGGGTTGTTGTTTAACAGAATTTTTCCAAACTCAGTTTCATACAGCCACGGAGGCATGCTCTCATCACCAACCACAATCCTGCCACCTGGTTTGGTAACACGAACCATCTCTTGAAGACTTCGTTTCATATCGTCAAAAACATTAAGTCCACCGAAACTGTATACCGCATCAAAGTGGTTGTCAGGAAAGGGTAGGTAGCAGGCATTGCCAACTGAATAATCAACGGGAACGGTAGTCCCAGCTAAACGTTTTTGGCATTGCATGAGCATCGCTGATGAGATGTCTTGCACGCACAGTTCACCCTCTGCACTAAGCTGCTTCGCTATATTAATCGAGTCTCTACCAGTCCCGCAGCAAAGTTCAAGAACCTTTGATGAGGACTCAAGCCGGAGAGGTTCGATCATCTTTATTCTGACGCTGGCTTCGTCTTCTTCTTGAATCGCGAAGGTTAAATGTTGGAAACTATCGTAGTTTTCTGCAACGGATTGGTAGTATTCGTATTGCTCTTTTTGTAGCCCACTTACAGCGTTAGGGTAGGTGAAATTAGGTATTCCACTTACGATGGGGTAGACGGTACCTTCGCTATTCCTATAGAAGCCTTTTATATCCCGATGGACTGCTTCTTCTTCGATAATGAGTTCCAGCGGCGTGCCGAGAACGGGGCAAACATAGTTGGTCTTCATTCTAATACTCTGCCTTTAGGTTAAAATTCCTTTTTAATAGTTGATAATGCTTAAGGTTATGCCAGACCCCGTTTTTTTGAAAGGCCTCTTCTTCTTCGCCATAAAAGCGAAAGCCGAGTCGCTTGATAATCTTTTCCGAGGCTCTGTTTTCGGTTGCGTGAGCGACGACGACTTTATTGAAATTGCATGCATCAAACCCAAACTTGAGTACTGCTTTGCAGGCCTCTGTCATCAATCCCTGTCCCTGAAACGAAGGGGCAAGCCAGTAGGCCAGTTCTGCTCGGTTTAGTGTCCAGCTTAGGTGTCTGAGTCGTATATCTATATATGAAATTAACCCGCACACTTCTTGATTATGAATGAGTGTCCAGTGAATACCCGTTTGTGCATTCATGCCATCGACCAGGTTGCTGACGACATTTTCAGTGAACGTTTTGTCGGGGTGTATATCCCAGGCTAAATATTGCGTGATCTCTGGGTTTCTCATATGAGGAGCTAGCCCATCAACGTGTGAAGCCGAGATTGGAGCTAAATTAAGTCGTTCAGTCTGTATAG
>JBFKTM010000254.1:0-5267 GCA_041636295.1 Oleiphilaceae bacterium | reverse complement strand
TATAAATCGTAGCCTTGATGAAGCCCTGCGGAATCAAGGTTTGTTACCACCAGTCTTTGCTTATCTAGCAATCACAATAAAAATCCCACCCCAGTGGCAAAACCTTGATTCCAGTCGTCCCTCATTACATCAAAGCTACGGCACTGCGATCAATGGGCTATGTGCAGTTGTCAGATGCTGGCACATTAAACTCCTCCCCCTGCGAAGGGGGAGGCTGGGAGGGGACCTGTTTTAACGATTACTTCTTATGCTCATGCGTATGAGAGTGCTGTTCCTCTTCTTCCCTCTCTTCTTCACGCAGCTTATCAAGCAGCTGCTGTATTTTCCCATACACGGTGGTTTTAGGGTAACGACCCTCGGCATTGGCTTTACCACTTCGAACACCGGTTAACAGGAAGATCGCTTCCGCTACGTTTTTCACCGCATAGATCTGGAATTTGCCGCTGTTCACGGCAGCCAACACATGCTTATCAAGCATTAGGTTATGTACATTAGTCGATGGAAGTATAACCCCCTGGGTACCGGTAAAGCCGCGGATTTCACAGGCTTTATAGAACCCTTCAATTTTTTCATTGAGGCCGCCGACAGGCTGCACCTCGCCAAACTGGTTGACCGACCCGGTCATGGCCAGATCTTGACGGATAGGTACCTCCGAGAGTGCAGATATCAAGGCGCAGAGTTCAGCCAGCGAAGCACTATCGCCATCAACCTCGCCATAAGACTGCTCAAAGGTGATACTGGCCGAAAGGTGCATGGGCTCTGTTTTGGCAAATATCGAAGCCAGATAAGAAGAAAGAATCAACACCCCTTTTGAGTGGATGGTGCCGCCCAGCTTTACTTCCCGTTCAATATCAATCACATCGCCATCACCATAGCGGCACGTTGCCGTTATGCGGTTCGGCATACCGAATTCAGACCCGCCCGTCGAAAGTACCGACAGCGCATTAACCTGACCGACAACCGCACCTGACGTATCAAGCAACGTGGTACGATTCTGAATGGTTTCAAACATGCTATCTTTAATTCGACCACTGCGGTGCTCCTCACTTTCCAGCGCCTTTTCAACATGGCTGACACGAATAAGGTTGGCATTGGCCTGCCGTGCCCAGTAATTGGATTCACGCAACAAGTTAGCGATATCCGCCGCATGGAGGGAGAGTTTGTTCTGGTCTTCAGCCTGGCGTGAGCTATATTCGATAATCCGCGCTACCGCTTTCTGGTCGCAGTGCAGCAACCCTTTATCATGCACCAGACTGGAGATAAATTTGGCATATTGCAGTTCAGTGCGGTCGGTGCGGGGCATCTCGTTTTCGAAGTCCGCCGTCACCTTAAACAGCTCTTTGAATTCAGGGTCATAGTGCTGTAACAACAGATAGGTTTCTCGATCACCAAACAAAATAATCTTCAAGTCAATGGGTACGGGTTCCGGCTCAATAGAGATCGTCCCAGACAGCGTCACCTCACGCTCCAGTGAACTAATATTCAGTGCTTTAGCCCTTAACGCGCGCTTGAGCCCGTCCCACACGTAGGGTTGCTCCAGCACTTTGATCGCATCCATTAACAGGAAGCCACCATTGGCCCGATGCAGACTACCGGGGCGAATCAGTGAGAAGTCGGTAAATACCGTGCCTTTGTAGGTTACGTTCTCGACATACCCGAATAGCTCATGATAGTTCGGGCTCTCTTCCACCACGATCGGGGCCGATTTGTCTTTATGGTGTACCAATACATTAATCTGGTAACGGCGAGGCATTTTTTTATCAAGCGCGGCGTAAGCAAAGGCCGCGTGCTCTTCACTGTCTTCCAGAAAAATATCAAGATTATCAATAATATCTTTTTCCAGTGCCGACAGATGCTCTACAACATTCTGGTGCGCTTCATATTTCTCTTTAAGAGCCGCAATCAAGTGACTTGAAACACCTAATGTCACCTCCTCATTCAGCTTCGCCTGATTATCTGCGTACTCCTGCTCCCACAGCGACATCTTACGCAGGATGCCCCGTAGCTTAAGCTCCATCTTGGTGATTATCTCTTCAAAGGCATTCTGCTCGTCTTTCGACAGTGCGGCGAAGCTTTCGGCGGTATGGGGCTCTTCCCCATTCAGAGCCACCAAACGATAACCACCTGGGGTCGTAATAGTTAAATTAACCTTCTTTCGCTTTGCCTGCTTGGCAAGCTTTTGCAATATTTGCTCTTGTTTTTCAGCCAGCTCATTTTTCAGCTTGTCAGAGCGTTCAAAGTACGAATCATTGTCGAATGCCACCGGAATCGCTTTAACCAAGCGCTCCATCAACTTCTCAATATCCTTTTTGAGTTGCTGGCCAATACCGGCTGGCAGTTTCAAAACCTTGGGAGCCCGCGGCTCATCAAAGTTAGCAACATAACACCAGTCAAAGGTATGCTGTCCCTCTCCAGCATGGCGATTGAGGTAACGTAGCATCATGGTGCGTTTGCCTAAACCATTCCGACCCACGGCATAAACGTTATAGCCGCTGTCTTGCATCGACATGGCAAAACGCACCGCTTCCTGTGCACGCTCCTGACCAACAATTTCCGTTAACGGCTCAAGCGATTTTGTTGTCCTAAATGGCAGATCTTTAGGTTTTGCAGTGCGGTACAGTTTTTCAAGAGTTAGTGGCTTCAAAGCGACTTCCGTAATCGGTACGTTGAGGGAAATTTTTCAATAAGATAGGTTAAGTGTAGCGTTTACCAAAGATAGCTGACAAACAATTTCCAGATAAAAACCGTTATTACCAAATAACATAACCCTAAAGTGTTCATAATAAATGCCGATAAATACCATGATATGGAGATTAACTGAGCTATTGGATTTGAAAAATCCAACGTATTGACTAAAAGGACATGAGGTAAAACATGATACATTTACCCCTCGATCAGCGCCCAGACTATAAACGCACCACATCAGCACCATCGGCTGCCGCTAAAGATGTCAGGCATGTAGATAATTCTGACGAATCCCAGCATGTGCGTCGTGAGCGCGCAATTGAGCGCCGCCGCATGCCTGACCGGCGTAGAAAACAGACCGCCATTGCCGATAAGGAGCGACGTCGGCTGAGTGATCGCCGCAGCCCCCTACTACTCAATGCCCGATCAGCCAAACCAGAAGAGCTCTACTGCCGAAGAGGGGGCAGTATTGATACCAAGGTATAGTTGACAAACCAGCCAATAAAAATCAACTATTGAGTAAAAGCTCTTTTTAGAGATAGAATAGTCGGCCCGGAAAAATAAATATAATTCGGTACTTCTAGACTTATGAAAGACGGAACTTCAAACATCAAGAAGGATAGGCGAATAAAAGAGAGACATGCAGCGCCTTGTCTTATGGTTACTATTCGCCCTTCAGGCCTGCTCAAGTGGCTCAAAGGCCCCACGGCGGTGAAATGCATCGATATCAATCGTTATGGCATGGCCGTTGAGTCCCCCCATAATTTCAAACCGAAAGAGAAGATCACGCTCGACTTCAAGGGCAAGTATATTAGCCAATCAAATGTGTTCGCGGTCGTCACCAGCAGCGAAAAATATGCAGGCCAATATCGGCTAGGCATCACCTTTAGCTACTCTACCTGCAATAAACAGTATTCACGAAAAATCGATAACGCCCTCTCACGCATAGAAAGGCTCTATAACGAACGCTACGGAATGGCTAAAAAGGCCGGGTAATTATAGTTTCGAGCGGTTATCCGGTTTTAAACTTCACCATCTTTAAAAATTGAAGGGGTGGCACCAACTAACGATATAAACTTTAACAGAACGTCTCTTGATGGAATTACCCCCCCAAAAAAAGTAGGTAAAACGCTATTTTATGTCTGCTTCAGCCCCCTGCCAATCTAACCAGCAAGCTTTAGAGTCGACATAAATATCTATAATCTTCGCCGACTTAAAGGGCCTATCCAGCGTACCTAAGGTGACAGCCGCCCAATCCGGGTAGCTCTCACTACCACTCCACTCAATACTTGAACCACATTTTTTGCAGAATTTTCTCTGAACAGTTCCAGAAGAGTTGTACTGCGCCAGGTATTCAGCCCCTTGGGTATAAACTAGATCAGATTTTATGACACTGGCATACGTCGCAAACGCCGCCCCATGCTGTTTTTGACACATAGAACAATGACAATGCGATACTTTTTTAGGCTCAGATAACAGTTCGTATTTGACCTCTCCACAGAGGCAGCTTCCTTGGTACATAACTTTTCCTTTAATAATTCTGGAATGATCCCACACCAAACTAAATCGCGCTCATCCGCAATTAAGAAAAACGAAATTTTGTGAGTAATGGGACTTATTGCTCAGAGTGAACCCAATCTTCCAATTTAAGGCGACTAACACGTTTAAACTCTCGCGTATTATTCGTAACCAAAATACAGCCTAAGGATATAGCATGGCCCGCAATAGCGGTGTCATTTACACCGATAGACAGCCCTTTGTCGCCAAGTACTTTTTTAAGCAAGTGGTCTCGTCTACTGCCGCAACGTTCCAAGGCAAGATTGCATCAAACCTTTTAACAAATTGGTCTACCCAGTCACTCTGTTTTGGTGTGCCTTTTTTCCTACACTACCATAGCGCATTTCGGCATAGGTGATCTCTGAAATAATAATTTAATGCTTCTGTGCAACCAATTGAAGTTTTTCCAACGCTTCAATGGGGTGCTCTCTCATGATAAAACTGCAAATACAGGTATCAAGCCTATACCTTCGCTTCATCTCAAAAGCGCCCTTGGTCTTCAACTACATCATCTCGTTCAGTTAGGAATTCATCATCTGCCTTGTCTGTTTCAATCAGTGACAACCTGCTTGGTCTGGGAGGGCGGAGAATAATGGAATCTCCCTCTTTAATAATTTCCAATTCACTCACACCTTCGAACTCCATATCTTTAGGAAGACGCACCGCCTGATTATTACCATTTTTGAAAATAGTTACCGTTCGCATAGCCCCCCTCATCTAACTGTCCATATGCCATTATGATTACTTCGAACCACTACGTATGTAAAGCATATGTATAAACTCTAAGCACGTCGAAATCATCGGATTTAAGTTCGGTTTCACGACTCAATCGACTTCAAGAATCGAATTTTGCTGCCTCTCAATCAACCCATGCTTTTTCAGGATTTTACCAATACCCTGTTGTTCCGTAAGTCGGATCATACCCAGGTTAAAGTCCTGAACAATTTGCAAATAGTTCTGCACGTTCTTTGAAAATGCTACATAGTTATTTCTTTTAATCAAACCGGGCTCTACCCATTCAATGG
>JBFKTM010000253.1:0-5271 GCA_041636295.1 Oleiphilaceae bacterium | reverse complement strand
TCAACAGGTTTATGGCCGACGCTGTATCGTTGCTGGGGGGGCGCTAGGCTCTACGCAGATGTTGCTGAAGTCTGGCTTTAAGAGCAAGCTGCCTGCGTTGGGTGACCATTTTAACTGCCACCCTCAGTTTATGAATATTGCCCTGTTTGATGAGATCGTGGACTCTCACAAGGGCGCATTCCAATCGGTCAAATCACAAGACCCTCGTTTCCGTCAGCAGGGCTTTAAGCTGGAGAACGTGTTCGCAGGCCCAATTGCCGTGGCTTTGCTGAAGCCGGGTTTTGGCCTCGACCATCAAGCCTTCATGCAGAAATATCGCAATATGGCCTGCATTGAGGTAGCTGTACGCGATGCTACTGCGGGTAAAATTGATATTGATAAAACCGGCCGCCTGAAGATTAAAAAGAAGTTAGCCGATGCTGACTGGCAGCGAGCCAATGCCGGTTTACAAGTGGTTGAGGATATTTTTACCACCCTCGGGGCGCGTGAAATCATGAAGTCCCCCATTAAAATCGGTCTGCACCTGATGGGCGGCTGTCGACTAGGTAAAGATGGCAATAGTTCAGTGGTAAACGAAGCCTTTCAGGTTCATGACCATCCGAACCTGTTTATAGCTGACTCATCCATCTTCCCTTCCGCACCGGGAATTAACCCGTCATTGAGCATCATGGCACTGGCTCATAGAGCCAGTGAACATATTCTTGCCGAGTGCGGTGTCACAACGGCTACTCGTCACATAAAAGAGTCAACCGTAGCGGAGGCGCAGATCTGATGTCTAACTACTTAACCCAAACTGAAATTCGTGGATTGAACAAGGTGGGAGATCTGGTCATTCCCGGTGGTTATGGCCTGCCTTCCTTTTCACAAACCGGTTGCGTCACTCATGTTGATGAAGTGATGGAGGCGACGCCGCCTGCTGATGTGAAAGACTTTAAACTGTTAATGAAAGTGTTCAGCGTGGCCCCGCTATTTTTCATTCGCGGTATCTTGAAGCTACTGGATAAGGAGAGTGTATTTCCTGAACCTGTCGGTGGCTTGTTGAGACTGTTGAACGTAGGGATCAAGGGGGTGGTGTTTAGCCTCTACTACTCGAATAAAACCAGTGAGTTCTATCAGGGACCGTCGGTGCATGAGAGTATCGGATATCAGGTGAGCTGTACGCCAAAAACCGACTAGCAAGCCGCAGCAAAAAAGTAAGAGTGATGGATGCGTGCAACGAGTGCGCCTCTAGGCCATTAAAAACAATAGAATATTTGAATGGGAGTGTAAGGCGATGAACGCAATCGCGGTCAAAAATAGCATCACCCTTGAGACGCTTTACGAAATTAATGAAACCAGCGATGAGCAGGTTAAAGCGATTTACGAAAATGCACGGAAAGGTTTTAAAAACCTGAAGAAAACAACCGTTAAAGAGCGTGTCGCTGAGTTAAAAAAAGTTCGCGATGCGATTTACGACCAGCGTGAACAGATTGTCGACAAGGTGGTACTGGAAACCGGCAAGAGCCGTACCGATGCCCTTGTTTCAGAAGTGATGGGTGTGCTGGACTATGCCGACTGGCTAATCGGTAATGCACCAAAAATTCTGGCAGACCAGAGCGTGCATACACCGATCGCGCTAATGGGTAAAAAATCAAAAGTGTACCATGAAGCCCTCGGTGTGGTGCTGATCATCGCACCCTGGAACTACCCTTTTAATATCGCCATGGTCTCTATACTGACAGCCTTGGCAGCGGGCAACGCTGTGGTGTTCAAACCATCCGAACTCACGCCCCTGAATGGTCTAATCGAATCGATGATCGCGGCCTCGCCATTGCTGCAGCAGTGTGTCAGTGTGGCTTATGGTAGTGGTGTGACGGCACAGCGGCTGATCGATCAGCGTCCGGCCAAGATCTTCTTCACCGGGAGTGCTCGCACCGGCAAAAAGATCCTCAGTCAGGCTGCCAACTATATGATTCCGGTGGAGCTGGAATTAGGTGGTAAAGACCAGATGATCGTGTTTGATGATGTCAACATGGAGCGCACGGTGGCCGGTTGTTTGTGGGGGGCTATGACCAACGCGGGGCAGTCCTGTACCTCGGTTGAACGGGTCTATGTGCAGCAGGGCATCTATCGGCAGTTTGTCGATAAGCTCAAGAGTGAAGCGGCCAAACTGGTTGTTAACTCCGGTGATGAAGGGGATGCCGATATTGGTGGAATTACCGCTAATTTCCAACTGGAGATTATTCGCAAGCAGGTTGAACAGGCCAGAGAAGCCGGAGCAGATATTGTGACCGGTGGCGAACTGCTGGCGGGGGATATGCCGTTCTATCTCCCTACCATCATCGAAAATGCCACGACAGATATGCCGGTGATGAGCGAAGAGACCTTCGGCCCGGTGATTACCGTGTCTCCTTTTAGCAGCGAGCAAGAGGTGATTGAACAATCGAACGATACAGAGTTTGGCTTGAGTGCCAGCGTCTGGAGTAAAGACTTGCAACGAGCCGACCGTGTTGCCCGTTCACTGGAAGCGGGCGCGGTTTCCATCAACAATGTGATGCTCACCGAAGGCAACCCGGCACTGCCATTCGGCGGCACTAAGCAGAGCGGTTTTGGCCGTGTCAAAGGCGCAGAAGGGCTGCTCGGTATGACCCAGTCCAAAGCGATTCTGGTGGACAAACAGAGCGGTAAAATCGAAGCTAATTGGTATCCCTATACTCGTGCCAAATACAAACTGTTCAGCCAGTTTATTGAAGCGTTGTTTGGCAAGGGGCTGCAAAAGTGGATCAAGTTTGCGATTAGCGGCATTAAGTTGGAGTCAGAGTCGCAGAAACCACGGGGGTGATTGGGTGCTGTAGTGGTAGAAGTTGCGATATTGATGTAGCAAAATGACGCTTTGTTAAAATAGTTGCTTTATCTATGTCGCAATTCCAAAAAAATTATAAAAAATAGTCGGTTATTGGTGTACCGTGTCACCAATAAGTTATTGGACATCGACAAACAAGGAAACGTTGTATGAGAATTATTTCCTCCGTTCTATTTCTGCTACTTTCAACTTCGGCCTTTGCCACGGTACATACCTGCAAAGTCGACTCCCGTACCGTATTTTCCGATATTCCCTGTGATCAGTTAGCCAAGCCGTCTCATTTGCAGGTAAAGCAACAGAAAACCAAAAATAAGGCGTGGTGGGAAGAGGAGCTGCCAACAAATGACTATAAAGGCAAGGTGGATATTGATGGCCCGCTTGATGTCCGTGTTGGTAAAATTGCTGAAATCATTAATCTGGCCTGGGTTAAATCCAAGCAGTGTGAAGCGGCCCTTGAACAGGGGGATGGTGGCGCTGCCTGTCAGGATGTGAATCAATACCTTGAGCTAGGTACGATATTTTGGCAGGCCGGAAAGCAGTTTCAAAAGTTGGACTCTTCTGTGCGACAGCAACTTGCTGATAAAGAAGTGATTCCGCGTATTGAAAGCCAGATCAGCGAATTGCTCGACTTTAGGTTGATGTTAACTGATTATGTTCGCCAGCGAGAGCTTGAGTAGCCTTTGTGGCCGAATCAGCTAACGTTTCCGTATAAGCGTTACACCGTCAGCAATGGGCAAAAGGCTGAGGTCAATCCGTTGGTCATCTCTTAACTTCAGGTTTAATGCGCGTAGGGCCCGAGTGTCGACGTCCTGTTCGCGAGGGTTGGCCACTCGGCCACTCCATAACATGTTATCTAGAGCAATCACCCCTCCCGGGCGGAGTAATCGCAGACATGCCTCATAATAGGCGTCATAATTCTGTTTGTCAGCGTCGATAAAGGCGAAGTCGAAGGTTCGTGCCAGACCTTGAGACAGCAGTTTGCCCAAGGTCTCTAACGCTGGGGCCAGATGCAGCTCAATATTATCTTCAACGCCCGCCTTGGCCCAGTATCGACGCGCTACTTGCGTCCACTTGTCACTGATATCGCAACATACTAGTTGTCCATCGTTTGGCATCGCAGATGCCATGCAGAGTGCGCTATAACCGGTATACGTACCAATTTCAATCAGTTTCCTAACCCCTAATACCTTGACCAGCAGTGCCAGAAATTGCCCCTGCTCTGGAGCAATTTGCATTTGTGACATCTCATCTTGGGCGGTCTCCTGCCGCAACTGCCTGAGCAATGGTGACTCGCGTAGCGATACGTCACAAAGATACTGGTAGAGCGGTTCGGTCAGTTGCAGGGTGCGATTAGACATTAAGAGACTCCTCAAGAAACTGGGGGGCGTTGCCTGTTAGTAGGTTTTTACTCTCACTAGTCGGTGGTTGAAGGTGGAGGGATGTACTGGTCATACAACATTTGATACCGCTTGCTCAGTTTAAGCTGCTTCAATCCATCATTAAAATCGTCTCGAATTCGTGCCTGCTTGAATGCGACATGGTATGAGGTCGAATGGGGAAGTATATTCTGGTAGGTTACTGATTGGTGAGTATCGAACTGTTTAGCCAATGCAGTGCGGTACCAACTGAATATTCGCTCATCAATCAGGATAACATTGGCACGACCAGACCAGAACATCTTGTTTTGGGTAAACTGGTCATCGTATTCAAGGTAGTCGGTACTGCCTTGCAGGTTTTTATTATAAAAGTCGTAAAAGTCATCCCCTAACATCTGGTGTGCATTTTGCCACGCCACAACATGGTGGTTCTTTAATGCTGCTAACGAATCAATCACTATGTGATCGTTTGTTTTGGTAATGACACGGTTTTTGTAGGTAATAAACGGGGCAGAGTAAAAAAGCTGGTCGTTCACAGGGAGTAAGGGGGCTCCGCCATCGACGCGGTCTAACTGAACTGCTGTCCTTAATGCTTGACGGCTAAAGTTCTCAACCCTTAGCTGATGGCCTTTGTAGGCTAATGCCTCTCTGATGATATCTATTTCTAGCCCTCTTTTCTCCTCCCCAAAAACGTAAGGTGGCTTATGAGTGGAAATGGCAATGGCAATTTCTTCCGGCCACGCCAAGCCTGGAAAACTGAAAAACAGCAGTACGGTCAAACAGGCTAGCGAGAATTTCATGGCTGAATACCTTTAACAATGCAGGTTGCCGTAATTAATTTTGTAGCATGGTTCCAGGTAGAATATTTTAGAGGTGTATCTTCTAGAATCTGCATGGCATTAACACTCTCAAGTGATGTTGGTCACTTACTGCAATGTTTTTGGCAGCGGCGAATGACTTGAAGGAAATGCCATCATATCACCGTATTTTTCGGTGATTTCTGCTAGCCGACCGTTGTCTCTTATGATCTTTAGACCATAATTGAAATCATCC
>JBFKTM010000252.1:0-5313 GCA_041636295.1 Oleiphilaceae bacterium | reverse complement strand
GGCACCAGCCTGTACCCCAATGATGGTCATTCGGTAGAAGACCTGTTAAAACATGCCGATACCGCTATGTATAGCGTAAAATCCAACGGTCGTAACGGGCTCCAGCACTTCCATGAAGATATGGCGAGGCAGTCCAAACACCTGCTTGATCTTGAATCCCGGCTGGGGCGCGCCATCGAAAACAATGAGCTGGAAGTCTACTATCAGCCCAAGGTAAACGTGACAGATCAATCCATCACTGGGCTTGAAGCACTTTTACGCTGGAAAAATCCTGACCTTGGCAATGTCTCACCGGCACAGTTTATTCCGGTCGCAGAAGAGATCGGGTTAATTGAAAATCTGGAGTTGTGGGTACTGGAGCAGGTTTGCAAGCAACTCAACACCTGGCAAAAAAATGCAATCGAGCCTATTCCCATTGCGGTGAACGTCTCACCGGTTCGCCTACGTTATCGGGATTTGGCTAACCAGGTCATAACGGTTCTGAACCATTTTCAGATTTCTCCGCAATACCTGCAGTTGGAAATTACCGAAAGTGCCTTTATAGAAGATATCGAAACCGTTGCCGAACAACTGCAACAGATACGTGATACCGGAGTAAGCATTTCACTGGACGATTTTGGTACCGGCTATTCCAGTCTCAGTTATCTGCCCAAGCTGCCACTGGATGAACTTAAAATCGATGCCAGCTTTATTCGAAAAATACCCGACTGTGGCATCAGCGACAAGATCATAAAAGCGATCATTGCCATGGCACAGAGCCTGGAGATTGACGTCGTGGTAGAGGGCGTAGAGACCGAACTGCAACTACGTTATGTACGGAATCTTGGCTGCAATATTATTCAAGGTTATCTCACAGGCAAACCGGCACCGGCGTTGGTGATCGAACCGTTATTACAATCGTCAGAAAAAAAAGCCACAGCCTCCGCCTAATCGCTATGGCTCTGCAACAAGAAAAGTACCTTATCAACGGCTCTGCGCAGCACGCTAAGAGCCTTTATACCGCCTATGTTAAGATTTGCGTCTAAACTTGCCCAGGACCTTGCCATCTTGCTTCAAGTCCGCCAGGCTGGAATCGGTGACTTCAAGACTGTAAAAAATCTTCCCCTCTTCCTGTTTGGCCGTGCCGCATTGAATGTTGATACTGTCTGCGCTGGACGCTTGCCAGTAACAGTTGCGGGTTGGTAACTGCTTATCGATCGGATAGATCGCCGCTTTGCCATCAAAATCGACACTGATAGAAGAAAACATGGCATCCTCATGCTCTTCAGCAACCCACTTCCCGGCAGCAGGGTGCCCGCTGCACCCTGTCAGAAAAATTGCACCCAACGCTAACAGGGCAGAAAAAACCTTACGACTCATTCGAACGAATACCTAGTTAATTATAGGATTGATTAATTGATATTAAGCGACATTTTCATCGCTTCGCTGGGCCCGTCCGTTTCTGCGGCCATCATGTTGTGCAGTGACTGCGCAAGTTGCACCGCCTCCTGACCGAGCGGGGTCAGGTAGCCACCATCTTGCTGTGTGATCATCCCCTTTTCGAACAAGCGCTGCGTCGCACCGATCAACTCCGGTGCCGCCGTTTTGTGAACTTTAAGCCCTTCCTGCGAGCTGGCTTTAAATTTAATCAGTACATTGAGTTCATCCACAAGGTCTGGCTTAAACGGCATAACAGTCTCCAACGACAATAATAGAGCCCCACTGTAAATCTCGAGGCAGGTAATTGAATTGTTTTACATCAACAGTTTAGTGCATAAATCGGTAATGGCATTTTAATCAGCCTGATTTGGCGTCAGCAGTGGGCATGAATCTCACTCCATAATATTTTCACCACCATCATCGAGCTGTCTGGGTCGTTGCCAATAGCTATATTGAGGGGTCCAAACATCGGGTTGCACTCCCGCCAGGCTCAGTATGTGCCAAATAGAACAAAACTGATCTCGCGGCCCGAAGGCTGTGGCATTTTTTCGGAAGATCCGATTGCCTTCGCGTTCATAACAGACAATCCCCGGTGAGTTACTATCGCCGGGAATAACACTCTGCTGTCGAATATACTCACCGCCACCATGAGATGCCATGGTAAATCGCCACTTCCTGGCATTGGCAAATGTTCGCTGTACCTCAGGCTTATCTTTCGACAGCAATACCACAGCAAATTGGTCTTCAAGGTATGGCAGAAAGCCGTTCAAACCATCGGCCCACAGTGTGCAATAGCGACAGCCTTGCCCCATATTGTGAATGGCAAACAATTGCTGTTTGCCCGCGAACAGGTCGAGCAATGAAACATTGCCAAGAAGCGTCGAAAACTGATAGTTGTTAATCGGCATGAGCGGCGACTCCCGGCGCAATGCTTCCAGCCGTTTCACCAAACCGTAGATCTCTTGCTCCACTTGCTGAATCTCATTTAGCTGAACGGGGTCGTTCATATCAACCTCCTGACACTCAATGATGGATGGTTCCATCAGTATAGTTTGCAGGGTCGAAGCGATGACAATTTGCCAGCAAAAAAGTGAATTTCTGTAATACTAATATGAAAGCATACCCATGGAGAGAAGCATGGCTAATATAGAGATGGTCTGTGGTGATTTAACCGAGTTGGATGTTGATGCCATTGTCTGCCCTACACATAAGCACCTGATCAGAGGGCGAGGGCTATCGGCTCAAATTTTTGATAAGGCCGGAGAGTCACTGAGTGAAGCCTGTGAAAATGAGGGTGAATGCCAGATCGGTGAAGCCAGGCTGACCCAAGCCGGCGACCTGCCTTCGAAATATATCATCCATACGGTAACCCCACTGTGGACCGGCGGTGATCAGTGGGGCGCAAGTGCGCTTGAGCAACTCAGCCAGTGCTACGAGTCGGCGATTATTATCGCTCGTGAACACAACATAAAATCGCTATTTTTCCCTGCCCTGTCCGCCGGCACCAATAAGATGCCGCACTCCATTGCGGCCCATCAGGGGTTGGCAATCTTACACAAATACGCAGACCAATTTGAACGATTAGGGGTCTGTCTGCACCGCGAATCAAACCTGGAAGAGTGGAAGACCGTTAATCGCCAGTTTTATACTCAGTAATACACCCAACGCCCCGCCTTGTTAAAGCCAATACCAAAGGAACTTTTGTGAGCACCAAAACCGACCTCGATACCCGAATTTTCCCAACCGCTGCCGATGATGCAGTTCGTGCCAGAGAAACAGAGGCGAGCAATCGATTAATGGCCACCTCTGCCTACCGGCTAGCCTATGATGATCAGGATTTTTTGCTAAGCGATGCAATGCGACCGGTGCGGCTGATGCTGGAACTCAGCAAGCCGGAGCTGACGCTCAATGAACACCAGATTCACAACACTGTCGTCATCTTTGGCAGTGCCCGCACACTGACACCCGATAGCGCTCACCAGAAATTGCAGGAAGCGCAACAACACTTGCAGCAGCACCCCGACGACGCCCAGCTACAGCAACAGCTTAGGCAGGCCCAAACCCAGGTTAAGCAGGCCCGCTACTATCAGCATGCCAGAGAGCTGGGAGAGCTGATCACGGAGCAATCACGATTGGGCAACATGCCCAACTTACACGTCATTACAGGTGGAGGCCCCGGCATTATGGAGGCCGCCAACTGCGGTGCAAACGACGCCGGCGGTAAATCGGTCGGCTTAAATATCGTACTGCCAAGGGAGCAGCAGCCAAACCCCTATATCACCCCTGAACTCTGCTTTCGCTTTCACTACTTTGCCATGAGAAAAATGCATTTTCTGCTACGCGCCCGCTCACTGATCGCCTTTCCTGGTGGTTTTGGCACTCTAGATGAGCTGTTTGAAACGCTGACATTAGTGCAAACCAAGAAAATAAAACCACTGCCGATTTTGCTGTTCGGCCGTGACTATTGGCAGCGAATTATCAATTTCGAGGTAATGGTTGAAGAGGGCATGATTGCAGAAGAGGACTTAAACTATATGCGCTACGTTGAAACGGCAGATGAAGCCTGGCAAGTGATTCGTCAGCACCTGCTCGAACAACAGAAACATCAACCGATGAAGTACCCGCCCTACTAGGGCTTGCCCCAAAATAGGATAAATTTCCCGTCGTCACACTGTGATGTGATCACAGGATCCTTTATTTTCAACAAATTATGGATCATTCGGTATGACAAAAAAGTTTCCGGACGAGAACTAACTAAGGAATTGCGTGATAACGGTATAAATGAACTATATTTATTTTGTTAGTTGCGGGGCGACTAATGTGAACCCGAAAATTTCGCCCAGAAAAGAGTCATTGTTATTCAACCAAACATAGAGGACGACGCGATGAACAGTAATAAAAGCGGTTTTGATGAGATACTCGACGAGCTAAAGCAAGAACGTGACGAACTCAGAGTGAAGCTGGAACTCGCCAAAATGGATGCGGGAGATGAGTGGGAAAAAATCGAAGCTCAACTGGAAAAGCTGGAAGCAAAGGCCAAAGAGATAGGTGCCGCAACGGCGGAAGTGTCAAAAGAGATCGGGGCTGCAGCCAAGTTGCTCGCGGAAGAGATCCGCAATGGGCTTAAGAATATTGCCAAACATTTCTAAGCCGATAGCAAATCCGCCATTATAAGGCCGCTATTGCGGTAGTTCTCTGGGAGGCAGAAATGAATCTCGTTATTGTCGGCGCTGGCATTATGGGGGTTACGCTCGCAACCTTGGCACGCGAGTTATCCCCTACACTGGAAATAACCCTCATCGAACGCCTCTCCGGCCCAGGCAAAAGCAACTCCAGTGTCTTTAATAATGCAGGCACGGGCCATGAGGCCAACTGCGAGTTGAACTATACGCCAGTCGACGAAGAGATAATCACGGTAAGCAAAGCGCTCAAAATACACGCCCAGTTTAATATGGCAAAACAGTTCTGGGCCTATTTAGTCACTAAAGGCATTATCGACGACCCCACCAGCTTCATTCACCCCACCCGACACTGCACCATTGTCGCGGCAGATGGCATCAATGAACTCAAGCTTCGCTTTAAAGAGATGTCTAACCACCATTTTTTTGAGGGTATGCACTACTCTGAAGCTTTCGAAGAGATTAAGTCATGGATGCCCTATGTCATGGAAAACCGGCCTGAAACCGAGCGGATGGCCGCCACCATGATTGAAACCGGAACGGACGTAAATTTTCAGGTCATAACCGAGAAGATGACCGCCTATCTTGCACCGCAAGAGGGTATCGATGTCCATTATAGTACGCACGTTAAGCGCATACATAAAAGTCCGACCGGACGCTGGCTGCTCGAAGCTAAACAGGGCAGTGAAAATGTGCAATTCAAGGCCGACGTGTT
>JBFKTM010000251.1:0-5321 GCA_041636295.1 Oleiphilaceae bacterium | reverse complement strand
GGGTCTACTTCCAACCTTGGTACCGCATACCGGAAGATGAAAAAGTCGATGATGATGATCCGGCCACACCGCCACCCCCCAAGGGGGATGACAACCCTGACATTGATGACTACCTGGGGCACTACGAACTATTTGCTGTATACAGCTACAAGAACGTTGAATTTTCTGGCATGACTCGTTACAACTTTGAAGAAGGAAATGGCGCACTTGAGATGGGAATGAGCTTCCCGTTATGGGGGCGGCTCAAGGGTTATATTCAGTATTTTAATGGCTATGGTGAAAGCCTGATCGATTACAACCATCGTGTTGAACGAATTGGTATTGGCTTTTTGCTGACCGATATTCTTTAATTTGAATAGCGAGTGGAGCCTAGACTAACTAGTGCCCGTCCAGAAACGCATGAAGCTTGAAAGATATTCTACTGTAGGTTGGGTTTTAACCCGACAAATCAGCATCTTACCGGCACTCATTGTCGGGTTGCCAAAAGTAGGCGCTCTAGGCGAAACCCGACCTACATTAAAACGGCTGTTTCTGGATAAGCACTAACTAATCATGCGTTTGTGCTGGTAACTCAAGCGCGTGTTTGGTTGGTTACCGTCGCACACCATAATAAAGGGATGGCTGTCTGAATGAGTAGCCTCAAAAGCAACATAGCAACAGGTATTGCCTCTTGGTTGGCAGCGATCATCGCGGTGCTTGCGCTGCTGTTGTTGCTGTTAACCGTGCTTGGCGGGCCGCTTGCGCTTAACGTGGCGACGCGGTTTTTGCAGCAGCATGATGCGATTGTTGCCGAGGGGGCAACGGTCGCCATCAATCCTTTTTCATCTGTGATCAGTATTGAAAATCTGCGAGTCGTTGAAGGTGAAGCGACGGTACTGAATATTGGTCGCTTACGGCTTCACTTATCACTGTCGGCACTACTTCAGCAGCAAGTCGTCATTACCCAGGCGGAGCTGGACGATCTGGTGTTGTTTACCCGTCAACTTGAGAATGCCATTGAGACGGCAGGGGTTACGCTGGCGACATCGTCAGACCATGAAGAGACGGATAGTCTTGTGGCGGACGATAATCAGAAAAGCCGCTGGCGGGTGCGGCTGCCAACCCTCGCCGTTAACCGCTCAACCCTCATTACCCAACACCCCGACTATACCAATCATACGGTGCTTGAGCAGTTTACCGTTCGCGACTTCGAACTCTCGGCAGGCTCGCTGCAGGGCCAGCTAACCTGGCTTGGACGGGTGGATCAGTCGCCGGTCGATTTATCGCTGCAGTTCAATGTGACTGACCCATTGGATCAGCAGCTCAAGGCCTCCGTGACTGGGCGCTATCACATTGCTGACTTGAATATTGCCGATTACCTGTCGTTGTTGCCAGAGAGCCTCAAGCCATTGCGTGGTGATGTTGCGCTGGCTGGCAAGTT
Organism: Oleiphilaceae bacterium; assembly: GCA_041636295.1. Taxonomy (GTDB): domain Bacteria; phylum Pseudomonadota; class Gammaproteobacteria; order Pseudomonadales; family Oleiphilaceae; genus Alkalimarinus. Next base: position 3,901 of record JBFKTM010000251.1, on the reverse strand, counting down.
ACAGCTCAGCCATGATCAACAGAATACCTCGCTGCAACTGGAAGATACCCGTCTCAAAATGAAACAGGGGCAGTGGAACTCACCCGCAGCGGCGGTCTCACTGGCGACTAGTCAGTTGGATCTTGGCCCGCTGACCCTGTCGATGAGCATCGGGTCGCAAGCCCGACCAGACGAAGCCGCTAACAACCCGCCCAGCTGGCAATTGTCTGCGTCCCCAACACTGGTGGCCGATCAGCTGGAGCTGACACTCCCGGATAGTGGTCAACAGATTAGCTTGCAACAGTTATCCCTCAAGGTAGATGACGTCAAGCTGGAACAACAAGAAGACCTAGCCGTCAGTGTGCGACAGAGCAGTGGTCACGTTCGTGGATTGATGGTTGACCTGAATGGCTATCATATCGACAGCCGGCAGCAGTCGGTTGAGCTGGCGCAGTTAACCATCAACGGGCTGCTAAGTAACCAGCCGCAAGCAGTGTTTAATTCGGCCATTCATATTGGCCCCACCACCATTGCGGATGACTCAACAGCGGTCATTGCAGCATGGGATCAACTCGCGCTGAAGCCCAACACCCTGGCGATAAAACACAGCGGCGCATCGCCAGAAATAGGTGAAGCCGCCACCCTGCAACTGCCGGGCGGTACGATCAGGCTGCAACAGGGCCGGTTGACCCTACCCGATGTAGTACTCTCGTTAGCCGATAGTCAGTTGGATGTCGGTGATCTGGAATTGGCATGGGCATCGGGTGCCGTCAACGACAACGACGCTGAACCTGGCACGCGGCTGAATCTGCAATTCGCTCCCACATTGGAACTGGACAGGGTGAATCTCACCCTCCCGGCGGCCGATCAGCGAGTGACCCTGGAACGGCTTAACGTGTCGCTCACGGATACTGCGCTACAGTGGGCGCAAGATCTTTCATTGAGTGCCGGTCAGGGAAAAAGTGACAGCAAGGGCTTATCGGTCGGAATTGAAGGATATCAAATTGATAGCCGCAGCCAATCGCTGGAGCTAGCAGCGTTGAGCCTCACTGGGTTATTGCGAGAACAACCAGCCATTTCGCTACGTGCAGCCAGTGAGCTGGGGGCAACCACCATCGCAAAAGACCAGCCAGGAGTTCTGGTTGCGGCCTGGGATCAACTCAGTCTGGCGTCGGGGCAGCTTGATATCAACGCTTCCATCAGCGTTGCGTTGGCTAACATTAATTTTGAGAACCTCAAGACGCTGGTGCTGGATGCTCAGCAGGGCGATCAACAGAGTCCTACGCCGCTGTTTCGGGCAGACGGATTGCAGTTAGCGGATCTCAAGTTACAAGATAGGCATCTGAGCATTGATAAGGTCTCGTTAGAGCAAATGGAGGTCAGCACCTCGTCAACCAGCGGGGCCGAGATAAAGGCCCTGTTTACAACAGCCGGATCTGAAAATGCAACGACCGAACCTGAAAACCAACAGCAGTCTGATCAAGATGCACCGGCCAAAGTCGATGAAGGTGAACCCTTTACCTATTCCGTGAATCAGGTGGATATCGCTAAGGGTAGCTGGCTACGTTTTACCGACCGTAGCATGGCTCCGCCAGTCACCAATACGATTTTTGTTGAGCAATACCAGTTAGGGGCACTAGACAGTCGCCAGCCGGAACAACAGACAGCGGTAACTTTTAAAGGCAGCGATGGGCAATACGCCAAGTATCAGCTGGCGGGCAGTATTCAGCCACTGATGTCACAGCTGAACTTGTCGCTTCAGGGCGCTGTACACGAGTTGCCGCTCTACCCGCTCTCACCGTATATTAAATCGGCGGTGGGCTATGACATTGTCAGTGGGCAGCTCGATACCGATTTTGAACTCAGCATTGTCAACAACTATGTGAAGGGAGAAGCTCGAACCCACCTTAGAGCGATGGAGCTGGATGAGCCGGAAGAAGGTAAAGCGATTGAAGGCGGAGCCATTACCCTAAATTTGGCGGTGGGTATGTTAAAAGACGGAGAGGGTAATATTGCGCTGACCGTACCCTTTGATGGCCCGGTGGAGAAGCTGCAAGTGGGTATCAGTGGCTTTGTTACCCTGATTGTGAAAAAAGCCTTGATGCAGACCACCCAAGATTATCTGTTACAGGCGCTAACCCCCTATGCCAGTGTGGTTAAGGTGGTGATGTTGGCCGGTAACCAGGCGTTAAAGCTACGCTTTCAGCCTCTGCTTTACGCACCGGGAGAAACCGCTCTGGAGCAAAGCCACACGGAATACATAGCGCAGTTTGTGTCAGTAATGAAGGATAATGAGTTCCAGCAGGTTGGCCTTTGTGCGATGTCGACGTTGAGTGATGTGGGCCTCACCGACCGCAGTGAATTAACCGTTGAGCAACGGTCAGCGATAAAGGCTATTGGCCTACAACGGACACAGTTGTTGAAAGCGAAACTGGTGGCAGAGGGCATTGCCTCGTCCCGTTTGTTGGGTTGTGCACCGCGCATTGATGAGTCGGCAGATGCCCGTCCGCGAATTGAATTTGAGAGTTAGCTTACCCCATGACGATAACAAAAACCGGGATCATAAATAATGGCCGAACCAACTGAACGCTGTACCTGGTGCGGCAATGATGCGCTCTATGTTGACTACCACGACCATGTCTGGGGACGACCGGTGGCCGATGATCTGGAGCTTTTCGAGAAACTGTGCCTGGATGGCCAGCAGGCAGGATTAAGCTGGATCACTATTTTGCGTAAACAAGAGAACTATCGACGGGCTTATGATGGTTTTAAGCCAGAGCTGATTGCACTGTATGATGAGCAGAAAGTTGAGTCGCTGATGCAGGATGCCGGTATAGTGCGTAATCGACTGAAAGTACAGTCGATTATCAAGAACGCCCAGAGCTACCTGCGGATGCAGGAGGCGGGCATCGGCTTTGCCTCGTTTTTATGGCAGTTTGTGGAGGGGGCGCCGGTGCAGAATCAATGGCAACGCATGGCCGATATTCCGGTCACGACACCCGCCTCGGATGCCATGTCCAAAGCATTGAAGAAGCAGGGATTCTCGTTTGTCGGCAGTACCATCTGCTACGCTTTTATGCAGGCGGTGGGAATGGTGAACGACCATTTTGTGGGCTGCCACTGCTGGCAATCTTGCCATGAAGCGGGCCAACACTTTTCATTGGGAGGTTAATTGTGTCAGAGATTTCAAGTACTGAGGGCGGCCCAGAAGCGATACTCCGCTTCTGGTTTGAAGAGATAACCCCGAAACAGTGGTTTGTCAAAGACCAGCAATTCGATCAGTTGATTCTTGATCGTTTTTTGAGCATTCATCAGGCGGCAGCGGCGGGGGAGTTGTTTGCCTGGCGCATCACTATCGAAGGTCGCCTGGCTGAAATTATCGTACTGGATCAGTTCTCACGAAACATGTATCGGGATCAACCCGGTGCGTTCGCCCAGGATACGGTGGCGCTGGTGCTGGCACAGCAAGCCGTGGCCCTGGGCTGGGATAAGCAACTGCCCGTTGAGCAGCGAGCTTTTCTCTATATGCCCTATATGCACAGCGAGTCTCCCCTCATTCATGAACAAGCCGTGCAACTGTTTAACCAACCGGGTCTGGAAGATAACCTGCGATTCGAGTACCTTCATAAAGAGATCGTTGACCGTTATGGCCGTTATCCCCATCGCAATGAGATCCTGGGCCGTGTTTCGACGTTAGAAGAGCTGGACTTTCTCGACTCCCCCGGTTCCTCTTTCTAGCCAGAGTGTTCCGAGAGTACTCCTAGCGTGTTCCTAGAGTACTGCATCGAGCCACTGTGCAATCTGCGGGGCGTTCATTGCCCCCGCTTGACGCGCGACCTCTTTACCTCCTTTAAATAAGATCAGCGTCGGGATACTGCGAATGTTGTAGTTAGCAGCGACACTTTGCTCTGTTTCGGTATTC
>JBFKTM010000250.1:0-5332 GCA_041636295.1 Oleiphilaceae bacterium | reverse complement strand
CCGCATCAATAGGTACGCCGTGCTTAAAACCGAATGACTGAAACAAGAGGGCAATGTCCTGCCCGGTTTTACCAACAACCCTCTCTTTTATCAAATCTCTGAGTTGATACATGGTCATATCGCTGGTATCGATCGTTAAATCGGCAGCCGACGCAATCGGTGACAGCAGGCTTCTCTCAGCATCAATGGCTTCTTTCAACGAGACGGTATCATTACTCAGTGGATGTTTGCGCCGAGTAGCGTGAAAGCGTTTTAACAGGATGTGATTTAGCGCGTCAAGGTAGAGAATATCCATCTCAAAATGACGGTGTTTAAACTGGTAATAGATATCTGTGAATTGATCAATACCGGTTGAGAGGTTTCTGGCATCAATGCTAACCGCTATTTTCTCTAAACGAGACTCTTCACTGATTAGTGCTTCATCCGCCAGCGGGAGCAGAAGTCCGATAGGTAGGTTGTCGATGCAATAATAGCCGAGATCTTCCAAGACATGCAATGCGGTACTCTTACCGGAACCAGAGCGCCCACTCACTATTACCAGCTTCATAGCTTTGCCCATTTTATTGGAATATGTGACGGTTGTTGTATCTGTGTATTAGCTAAAGGCTAATGATTAGCCCACAAAGTTCAATAGTTAGGATGCGTATATACGAGTGAATAAGACGTTATCTTAAAAAAATGTACCGCTAATTTTAAGATTGAAGTATTGACTCGTATAATGCTTCATTACTCTGACAGCTTCTCAGGTGTTGGCATAGATCAGCGTTATTAAACTTTTCTGCTAACTGACTGAGTAGTTCCAAGTGCTCACTCGTTGCTTCTTGCGGTACGATAAGCACAAACAGTAAATCGACGGGTTCGTTGTCAATGGCATCAAAGGGAACTTTCTGGTCAAGTGTCAGCAGCGCCCCGATAACCTTGTGGCAGCTTTCCAGTCGGCAGTGCGGAATTGCGATTCCCTGCCCAATACCGGTACTGCCTAGCCTTTCTCGTCCTATTAGGCTGTTGAATATCGTATTTTCGTTCATGTCTGGATATTGTTGTGCAATGCGTTGCGCAATTTCTTCCAGAACTTTCTTTTTACTGCTCCCGGGCAGGCCACAGAGTGCCAGCTCGGGAGATAGTATGGATTGAATTGATATTGACGTGTCAGTCATTACTAATGCTTAGTCTACTCTTTTAATAATGAACTTATCGTGCAGATGCGCCATGCAATCTGTCGACATTCTTTTCTTTATGCTTCAGGATTTGACGATCTAATTTGTCAACTAACAGATCGATGGCTGCATACATATCTTCTTGTTCAGCGGTTGCGTGAATATCTGCACCACTAATATGGAGAGTGGCCTCCGCAATTTGACGGAGCTTTTGCACTGAAAGGGTAACTTGTACATTGCTGATGTGGTCAAAGTGTCGCTCGAGCTTTTGGAGTTTATTGGTGACGTAGTCTTTTAAAGATTCAGTCAACTCAACGTGGTGTCCTGTAATATTCAATTGCATATTTAGCTCCTAGTGTCGTTTTGTTATGGCTCCCTGATATTCACTACACGTTGGATGGCGTTATAAATGTCCTTTTAATCGAATGTCTCGAAAGGAATTTACATCGCGCATCTCTGTTCTATGTGTGGTGATCAGCGAGGAGCAGAACTTCATTGCCTTCGTTTTTCACATTTCAGTCTGATCTTGGTTGCTAAAGCTTACCTACTGATCTTTCTGTAATTCTACCTATTTAGCAAGCGCTAATTTTATCAATATAGAAGTCTGACTTTAATTAACCATATTATCTTCTTAAAATTATACTAGCATATTGTCTAGACAAATTATTGATCTGAAACGGGTTTAATTCTTAATGTTGCAGTGTTCGAGACTTCATTATACGAATTAAATTATCCGCTTTTTATGCTTCGCTGGCTTATATTTATACCAAACGTTTCCTCTCGTTTGAGGGTGGAATAGACATCGCCTCCCGATATTTTGCGATCGTTCTTCGGGCGACTTTTATGCCTTGTTCATCAAGAATGGTGGCAATCTTACTGTCGCTTAATGGCTTCTTAGGTGACTCGGCTGCAACCAGTTTCTTGATTATGGCCCTAATGGCTGTAGATGAGCACTCCCCTCCAGCTGCCGTACTGACGTGGCTCGAAAAAAAGTATTTAAGCTCAAATATGCCTCTTGGCGTATGCATATATTTCTGGGTAGTGACCCTGGAGATTGTTGATTCGTGCATTTCAACAGCCTCTGCAATGTTATGTAGCACCAGAGGTTTCATGGCCTCTTCGCCATGATCCAGAAAGCCTTGCTGATGTTCAACAATTTTACTTGAAACTTTCAGCAGTGTCTCATTACGGCTTTGTAAGCTTTTAATAAACCACTTTGCTTCCTGCAGTTGATCTTTCATGTAGGTGTTGTCAGCGCTACTGTCTGCGCGTTTGACCATAGACGCGTAACCCGAATTGACGCGAATTTTGGGCGCAATTTCCGGATTCAATTCGACTTTCCACCGGTCGTTTATTTTTTTAACGATGACATCCGGCACCACATACTCTGGTGTGCTTTCGCTGATATATTCGCCGGGTCGTGGATTTAGTGACTGGATCAGTTGAATGACCAGTTTTAGGTCGGTTTCTTTGATGCGGCTTCGTCTGATTAGCTGTGCGTAATCGCGATTGCCTAGTAAGTTCAAGTAATGGCTGATAACCAGTTTGGCCTGGGGTAGCCATGGTGTTCCTTCCGGTAGTTGACCTAGCTGAATGAGTAGGCACTCTTGTAAATCTCGACTACAAACCCCAGGGGGATCAAAGTGCTGGACACGCTTTAAAACTGCCTGCACTTCATCTAACTCTATTTCGTCACTATGACTATCAACCAGTCCGGTGTGAATTTCTTCTAGTGTGGAAGTGAGGTAGCCATCAGTATTCACTGAGTCAATGAGTGACATTGCAATGAGCTTGTCAGTATCAGACATCGGGGTGAGGTTGAGCTGCCACAGCAGATGATCCTGCAGCGTTTCACCGGCGCTGTTGCGTGATTCAAAATCACTATCTTCTTCAGCACCAGAACCAGTCGGCGCATTGTTGGGATATACATCATCCCAGGCGGTATCAACAGGTAGATCATTGGGGATGGTGTCAGACCAATCGTCTGAGTTCATTATCTCTTCTGAACTGTCAGACTTGGAATCTGATGAAGACTCTTTACTGGATGAATCTGAAAATTCATTGTTTCCACCCTCAAACTCACCGTCAGATGAGCTGCTCTGGGTGTTTCCATCGTCCTCGGCAACTTCTAGCATAGGGTTGGAATCTAGCGCCTCCTGGATTTCCTGTTGCAAGTCCAGAGTAGAGAGTTGCAGAAGTCGAATTGCTTGCTGCAACTGAGGCGTCATTGTCAGCTGTTGGCCCAGCTTGAGCTGAAGCGATGCCTTCATGACCATCTATTATTTACCGCCTTATACAAACCATCAATGAACAAGTTTAACCCTACATTTTTTTCACTAGTATATTGACACTTACACTCACCACACGGCTTTTTAAACGAATTAGCTGAGTAGATTAACGCGAACAGTGTTCGGACTGTGTTTGCTATACTTGTCTGCTGTGTCTTTATTTTGAGATTTTTTGTATTATTTTATTTGCTGCTTTTAATACCATTCTAGTTAGGAGATTGGAAAAAGAGTAGTAATATCAGCAGATCAGTTTTGCCAAATATTACAGTCTGAACTCATCTCCAAGGTACACATCTTTAACCTGCTGGTTTGAAAGTATTTCTTCTGCACTGCCGGAAGCTATAATGTGACCGTCGCTCACGATATACGCTTTTTCACAAATATCAAGCGTTTCCCTGACGTTATGGTCGGTTATTAGCACACCAATACCCTTTTCTTTGAGGTGAGTAACTATTTGTTTAATATCACTGACCGAAATAGGGTCAACACCGGCAAATGGCTCATCAAGTAGTATGAAGTGGGGTTCCGTTGCAAGTGCTCGTGCAATTTCTACTCGGCGGCGCTCTCCACCTGACAAACTCATGCCTAGGCTATCCCGGATGTGGGTGATGTGAAATTCTTGTAGTAGATTATCCATCTTCTCTCGCCTTTCTGGTTTTGAGAGATCTTTCCGTGTTTCAAGGATGGCCATCAGGTTATCTTTAACGCTTAACTTCCTGAATACGGACGCTTCCTGAGGAAGATATCCAATGCCTTTTCGGGCTCGCCCGTGCATTGGAAGGTTGGTAAGGTCTTCCTGATCAATTGATATTCGCCCTTTATCGGCTTCAACCAGCCCGACTATCATGTAAAAACAGGTCGTTTTACCGGCCCCATTGGGCCCTAGTAATCCAACAATTTCGCCACTGTTTATAGATAATGATACGTCTTTTACAACCGATCTTTTTTTATAGCTTTTAGCGAGATTTTCAGCGCTTAATGTCTTCATTCTTTGGTTTCGCCGGAATCCTTGTTAACGGGGTGAACAATTATTTCAACACGTTGTGATGTTTCTGCATCACCTTGGGCGGTAACAACTCGGCTTACCGTGTTGTACTCAATTTTCTCACCACGAAACGTATTCTTCCCTTGTAGCAGCTTGGCTTCCTTGATAAGAGTCAGTGTTTCATCGGCCTGTGTGTAAATGATGGTGTAGCCGTAACCATGGGTGGGGGGCTTGGTCTCTTCCTGTTGCTGTGTAAAGTGGGCTGGAGTACCGAAGGCTTCGATTTTTACCAGTCCCTCTTTGTTGCTATAGACAATAACTTTGTCTGATTCCAGTACTGAGGTGCCTTGCGTGATAACAACGTCACCGGTGTAGGTTGACAGGCCTTTTTGCTCATCAAGTTCAGCCCGGTCAGACTGGATTCGGATGGGCTCATTGCTGCCTGCTGTAAAGGCATTTGCGTGGGGGGAAGATAGCCCCAGCAGCAATGCTATTAGGGCGGTCCGTAGCCAGCCAGAATGGCGAATTTTGTCGCGTTTTTGATTATTGTGGAGCATAGTTGCCTCGTACATTAGAGGTAAGTTCAATCTTTTTTTCGTCAATCCAAGCATTCATTCCAATGCCCTCCATTATGCTAACACTATCACTAATGGTAACGGGTTGTTTTGTCGTAATAAAGCGTGATTTGTTGTGGAGTGTGAGAGATTCTGTTCGTAACGTCCAGGGAGTCGCCAGTCGTTCATCTCGGACTAATAGAACGTTATTGCTTAATTCTACTTTTTCCAGTGAGAGATCATACTCGCCATTCTCAGCGGTTATTCGCCATGGTGTGTTGTCTTCTCTATAGAGTAAAAGGTCTGGTTGGGTCAGAAGGGCAACGTTACGATCAGGGTAGTGTTTTG
>JBFKTM010000249.1:0-5342 GCA_041636295.1 Oleiphilaceae bacterium | reverse complement strand
TTTAGCCTCAACGAGCTGGTCGATAATCTGGCGGATATTGTTGCGATCAATGCGGAAGAGAAAGGGCTGGAGTTTATTATCCATAGCGATCTCGAAACCCCCTTTCATTTGAAGGGCGACCCATTGCGTATCAATCAGGTGTTGATCAACCTTTGTAGCAATGCGGTGAAGTATACCGAACAAGGTGAAGTGATTGTCTCGATACGTCCTCTCAGAAAAGACCTCTATCGTGTGGTGCTTGAAATCAGCATCAGGGATACCGGTGTTGGTATCGCGGAGGAAAAACTACCACACCTCTTTGATGAATTTTATCAGACCGACAGTTCGTCCTCCCGTCAATATGGTGGCACCGGGCTGGGTCTGGCCATCAGTAAAAAACTGGTGGAGATGATGGGGGGCGAAATCTCGGTTGTGAGCAAGCTTGGTAAAGGCTCCGAGTTTATTGTGACGCTGCCTTTTGAAGTCTCGCAGCAGAAGCAGATTGACTACCAACAGTATGCCAATCAATTAAAAGAGAAGAAGTTACTGGTTGTCGATGATAATGCCAATGCGCGGGAGATTTTTAGTGAGATTCTTAAACGCTTTGGCTGCCAGGTCGATACAGCGGTTAATGGCTATGATGCATTGACCAAGTGCGAAACGCAGCACTATGACCTGCTACTGCTTGATTGGAACATGCCGGATATTGATGGCATCGAGACATTTCGTCGCTTGAAACAGCACATCAAGAATATGCCCGCAGTGATTATGGCCAGTGCCCATGGCCATCAGCGAATCAAAGAGGAAGCCCAAGAGGTTGGGATTCAGAAATTTCTAAGCAAGCCGATTAAGAATTCGGTGCTGTTTGATGCTATTGCGTCGACGCTGCTGGAAGGTCAGGTGACGAGTAAAAAAATCGACTCAACGCTGATATCAGGAACCTTGTCTGACAAGATTTCTAAAAGTGTGCAGGGGGCGCATATCCTGGTGACAGAAGATACCTTGGTGAACCGGGAGATAGCAGAAATCTTGCTGGTTGAGGCCGGCTTCAAAGTATCGACGGCCACTAATGGCCTTGAAGCGGTCGAGGCGGTGACCCAACAACCCTTTGATCTGGTATTGATGGATGTTCAAATGCCGGTGATGGATGGTTATGAGGCGACTAGAGAAATTCGGAAAAACCCCTCGTTAAAAGGCTTGCCCATTTTGGCGATGACTGCCAATGCCATGGTAGGAGACCGGGAAAAGTGCCTTGATGCTGGCATGAATGACCATATCGCCAAGCCGATTGATCTCGATAGTATGCTTTCCAATATCAGTTATTGGCTATCGATGGAGGAAAAGGACTCCTGATCCGTTAAGTCCGTACACTTTCTTTCAAACATCACTGCCTTTAGAATGCAGTGATGAATGCTATTCTCGAAATCAATAACCTGGTTAAAACGTTTAAAGAGGTACGCGCCGTTAACGGTGTGAGTTTCTCGGTTCCGCAAGGTCAGTGCTTCGGGCTGTTGGGGCCAAATGGGGCCGGAAAGACCACCACCATCGAAATGATGGAGGGTATTATCAAGCCGACCTCAGGTACGATCCGTTTTAATGGGCAGCCTATTACCCGCCATTTTTACCAGCACATCGGCATACAATTTCAGCATACCGCTATTCAGGACCACCTGACGGTGCGCGAGACATTGAATCTGTTCGCCTCGCTGTATGAGTATGCGTTACCCGCTACCGAGCTGATTGAACTCTGTGCCCTGCACGACTATGTCGATCGCGACACCCGAAAACTGTCGGGTGGTCAGCGTCAGCGGTTATTACTGGCACTGGCACTCATCAATGATCCCACCCTGGTGTTTCTTGATGAGCCCACCACCGGGTTGGACCCTCAAGCCAGACGTAATTTCTGGGAGTTGGTTAACCGCATTAAGGCGGCCAATAAAACCATTATTCTAACCACCCACTACATGGATGAAGCCGAGTACCTGTGTGACCAGATTGCGATTATGGATCACGGTAAAATTATTGAACAGGGGGCACCGGAAACCCTGCTGCACAGGCACTTTGAAGGGGTGATGGTTCGCCTGCCCGAGTCTGCGGTGGAGCATCTTGAACAGCTGCCTGAGCAGACCTACCGGCGCAATGGCACGGTGGAATTTACCACCCGTCGCGTCGACGAAACCATTCAACAGCTGCTGCAACATAAGGTGTCAATGGATGGGCTTCAAGTACGATCCCCCAACCTGGATGACCTGTTTCTAAAACTTACCGGCCATGAGTTGAGAAGTTAATGGGTAACGGCGTACCTGTTCATTCCTGCAACCCTGTCTTGCTGCGACTTGGTTGCAGATTCTATGTATCCGAAAGGTGGGGCTTACGGTCAACAGGCTGCCAGCCCTAGGATGACGCAGGGGAAGTGTTATGTTAATTGAAAAGTTTAGGACTGTTTCATGAAGCGATTTTGGGCGGTTTTAAAAGCCCGTAACATTGAGTTCTGGCGAGATCGAGCGGCACTGGGCTGGAACTTGCTGTTTCCGGTACTGTTACTGGTCGGGTTCTCCTTTGTCTTTTCAGATGAAGAGCGGAACCTGTATAAAGTGGGCATCCTGCTTGAAACCGGTGAGACCACCCCCCAACAGGCACTCTCGCAGATTGGCTCCCCTTTTGCGGGGTTGAAATATGTCGAGTTTATTCCTTACCAAAACGCTCAGGTGGCGACGGACAAAGTGGCGCGCCACCAACTGGATCTGTTGGTCGACTTTAACAGTAAACACTATTGGCTCAATGAGAGCTCCCGCAACGGCTATTTTATGAGTGAGCTACTGCGGGCCTCTCACCCGGATTTTGAGCAATCCCTGGCTACCGGACGCGCCATACGTTACGTGGATTGGGTGCTGCCCGGTGTGTTGGGCATGAACATGATGTTTAGCTGCCTGTTCGGGGTTGGATATGTCATCGTACGTTATCGAAAAAATGGCGTGTTAAAACGTATGCAGGCGACGCCATTGAGTGCGTTTGAGTTTATTTGTGCCCAAGTGCTGTCGCGATTGGCGATAGTAGTGATGGTGAGCAGTATGCTGTTTATCGGCTGTGACCTGATGCTCGACTTTTATATTTTAGGCTCGCTATGGAATCTGTTAACAATAGGGATTCTCGGTGCCGCCAGTTTGATTTCACTGGGGTTGCTGATTGCCTGCCGGCTGCAGAGCGAAGAGCTGACGGGTGGCCTGTTGAACCTGGCATCCTGGCCGATGATGTTTCTTTCCGGAGTCTGGTTTTCACTGGAAGGGGCGCCAGAGCTGATTCAGCAGTTTGCCCTGATCTTCCCGTTAACGCATCTGGTTGAAGGGGCCAGAGCCATTCTGACGGAAGGGGCATCACTCTATGATATTCGTTATAACCTGATGGCACTGATTGCCATGACGCTGGTATTTTTAGGGCTGGGTGCCAGTCTGTTTAGCTGGGGAAGTGAGCGATAGTCGCTCACTTGGTTTGCTTATCGCGCTGATGAGTGACTATTTAACCGTAATAGTGATCACCTCAGACGTGACCGGCGGATTATGTGGCACATGCATATGATCACCCAGTATCAGTTGCAAGGTATGCTGGCCCGGCTCAAGGGTAATTTCCGACTCTGTCTGACCCCCGCCAAAATGCTTAACATTTGAACCCAATGGCATGTTCATGTCAGGTATTTTGCCGTCTATCAATAGGTGATGGTGCCCGGTGTTGGCTTTCTCGGTTCCGGCCGGTGCAACGCCCATTCCCTTCAGGCCAAAACGCACACTAAAGGTTTGCTCAACGGTATCGCCGTCTTTCGGGCTGATGATATAGGCCGCTGCTCCCTCAGGTGACATGGTGTGTTTCATATGGCCATGACCATCTGCCATCACGCTTTGAGAGGCGATTAGTGAAAGTGCAATAGCTGAAGCGGTAAGGGTTGTTTTAAACATAGTCACTCCTTTGTCTTGTGAGATAGTAATTGTATTGGGCACTCGTTTGCCCGCTATTTATTGGCTCGATAAGTCTATACCTACCTATCCAAGATAGAAACTGCGAAAAAGGAGGGGTGAGAAAAAATACTCAAATCACACCGGCATCCAGGCTGGCGGCCATGGTTAAGCCAAGTTCTTCGCACTGTGCCAGAAACGCCTCGTCGAATTCGCCACGACAGACCAGTGGCGCTTGTACCCAACGCCATTTTAACCCGGTCAGAATAGATTCCAGCGCTCGTTTGGTGCCGGTGCCGTCTTGTCCGGCTCGAATGTAGGCCGCTGCGGGAAGCCCCTGCTTCTGTTCAAGCACCGGGTAATAGACCCGGTCAAAAAAGTCCTTCAAGGCGCCGCTCATGTAGCCAAGGTTTTCGGTGGTTCCCAGAATAATGGCATCGGCTATTAGCACATCATCTGCGCTGGCCTGCAAGGGGGGGATATAGATTACCTCCACATTTTCAATTGCGTCATCCCGGGCGCCTTTTAATACCGCCTCCACCATGCGCTCGGTGTTGGGTGATGGTGCATGGGCGATGACCAGCAGGTTCTTTTTGACGGGCATGGTAAATAATCCATTGTGCGATCTACTTATTGACATCGTAGTCGTTGCCAGTAGGATGTTCCAGCGTTCCTTTTATGGAATCTTAACCAGCTTGTTTACCGACAGGGTAGTGAAAAACATTATGAAAAAATTCTGGGTCATTATGACCATGCTATTTGCGTTCACATTGACCGCGACGCAGGCCGAAGCCAAAAAATTTGGTGGTGGTAAATCCTTTGGAAAATCGTTCCAAACAGCCCCTTCGCAGCCGAAAAAAGTATCGCCAGACTCGACGGCGTCAAAACAACAAGCTGCGCAAACGAGCCCCTCAAAAGGCGGTATGATGAAAGGCCTGTTGGGTGGATTGCTGGCCGGAGGGCTGATTGCCGCGTTGTTTGGTGGCGCTTTTGAAGGTCTCCAGATAATGGACATACTCATCATGGCGGTGATTGCTTTTGTGGTGTTCCGACTGTTTAAAGGCATGATGCAAGCTAAGGCATCCTCCATGCAGCCGCAACCTGCCTATGCCGGTAACCAAACCCGACAGAGTGTTGATGCAGGTTTCAGCAACCGTGGCAGTGATGCCAGCTTCACTGAATCATCCAGCAACGGTTTTACCGGTGACGACGACGTACCCTTTAATTTGCCGGCCGGCTTTGACATTAACAACTTCCTGTCGGGCGCGCGGGAGCACTTCCGTACGATTCAGCAGGCGTGGAACGAGAATGACCTTGCCGCCATTAAGGAATATGTGAGCGAAGAGCTGTTTGGCCATCTTGAAGCCGAGCGAGCGGCTCTCTCAGGCAATCAGCACACCGAAGTGATGTTCGTGG
>JBFKTM010000248.1:0-5345 GCA_041636295.1 Oleiphilaceae bacterium | reverse complement strand
GAAATACTGTTTATAACTTGATGATAAATTTGAGCTTTATCCACAGTGATTTTTATTCTCAGGTTATCCACAGCGCTATCCCTGTGGATATCCCCAAGTTATTTCCGCGTCTACGACAAAAAAAATTCATATTTTTATCTGCTAAAAAATGTTCACAAGGCTGTTATTAAGTCTGTATATATTTGAAATAAATAAACATAAATATCCACAGCCTGTTTATGACCTATTTTATGAGGGGTAGATGAAAGGCTACCGAAAAGGTAGAATTGGCAGCAATAACAGAGTATTCAGATGGGCTCTTACCTAAATAGATGAGCAGGTAGGCACATGGATGGTAATTTTGTTCACTTATCCGATTGATTGAGAATTAGGTACTCGGATAGCTGGCAATGCGGGAAACACCTTACATTCTGAGTCACTATCGATAACTTACCCTTATTGATATTAGTAATATAAAAATGGCTGTTCGAGTCCTGCATATTTAAAGCGCTGGAATCGTGCACTATCTGTATCGATATTTTTTATCACTCTATTAAATTGTAACGTTGTTAAACACGGCTGTTTTATTGTTAATTGAGTAAAACGGTTTAGTTGGATGGATTAGCAAAGTTCATTTATTGGGTGATTGGTTAACTAAGTTTACTTCCCTCTATATTAATAATGAGCCAGACCGTGTCACAAAACTTATGGGCTGAATGCCTAGACTATTTAAAAGATGAGTTTCCTTCTCAACAGTTCAATACCTGGCTGCGCCCATTACAGGCGGAAACCAGAGAGAATGAAATTTTATTGTATGCGCCGAATAAGTTTGTGCTCGATTGGGTATCAGAAAAATACCTGAAACGTATTCGTGAATTATTGAAAGATTTGGTCGATGGTCAGGTACCGAGCGTAAAGTTAATAATTGGTACTGCGAGTTCCAGCTCATCCAATTCGGCGTCGCCGGCTACCATGAAGCCCAATACCTCGCCCGGCAGCCGTAGCGCTAATGACCGAAGAAAGCCTGCAACCTCCTCTGCTTCTGCTAGCAGTAAAAAAGCAGACGATAGTGCTACTAAAGAGCGGTCGGTTGAAGTAGAAGGGGCTATTAAGCATCAGAGTTTCCTTAACCCCTCTTTTACTTTTGATACCTTTGTTGAAGGTAAATCTAACCAGCTGGCACGTGCGGCATCGGTACAGGTCGCTGAAAATCCCGGCGGAGCCTACAATCCGCTGTTTCTCTATGGTGGGGTTGGACTGGGTAAAACTCACCTGATGCATGCGGTGGGTAACGACATTCTTAAAAAGAATCCCAACGCCAAGATCGTCTATCTACACTCCGAACGATTTGTGGCTGATATGGTTAAAGCGTTACAGCTGAATGCGATAAACGAATTTAAACGTTTCTATCGCTCAGTTGATGCGCTATTAATTGATGATATTCAATTTTTTGCTCGCAAGGAGCGCTCGCAAGAGGAGTTTTTCCACACCTTTAATGCTTTATTGGAAGGCGGCCAGCAGATGATATTAACCTGCGATCGTTATCCGAAAGAGATTGATGACATGGAGGAGCGACTCAAGTCCCGATTTGGTTGGGGGCTAACCGTAATGGTGGAGCCGCCAGAGTTGGAAACCCGGGTAGCTATCTTGATGAAAAAGGCCGAGCAGACCAATGTACGTCTGAGCAGTGAAGCCGCCTTTTTTATAGCGCAAAAAATTCGCTCTAACGTACGGGAGTTAGAAGGTGCGTTAAAGTTGGTGGCTGCCAATGCCCACTTTACCGGGCAGGAAATTACTCCCCCCTTTATTAGAGAGTGTCTGAAAGATCTGTTGGCGCTTCATGAAAAACAGGTCAGTATTGACAATATTCAGCGTACGGTTGCAGAGTACTATAAAATAAAAGTAGCTGATTTATTGTCAAAACGGCGTACCCGTTCGGTAACACGCCCGCGACAACTGGCTATGGCGTTGGCAAAAGAGTTAACCAATCATAGCTTGCCGGAAATTGGTGATGCTTTTGGCGGGCGGGATCACACCACGGTGCTACATGCCTGTAAGAAAATTGTGGAATTAAAGGAATCGGATCCGAGTATTCGTGAAGATTATCAAAACTTCATGAGAACACTGACTACCTAAGTGTTGGACTGAGTATTAGTAGTAAAGAATAACGTGTGGCGGGTCGATTTACTTCAAGCAAACCATGTTGATTAAAATGACTGGCTAATAAAATAAAACACGATAAGCTGTTAACGAAAACGAATAAGAGTT
Organism: Oleiphilaceae bacterium; assembly: GCA_041636295.1. GTDB lineage: Bacteria > Pseudomonadota > Gammaproteobacteria > Pseudomonadales > Oleiphilaceae > Alkalimarinus. Next base: position 3,098 of record JBFKTM010000248.1, on the reverse strand, counting down.
AGAAGAGCTGGGTCACTATGAAGCTGATAATAAGCCGAGAAGCACTCCTTGCACCATTACAGTCTATTGCTGGTGTAGTGGAAAAAAAGCAGACAATGCCTGTACTGTCGAACATTTTGATGGTTGCGGATCAGGGTGAGCTTAGGCTTACGGGTACCAATATGGAGGTTGAGCTGGTTTGCCGGATTGAACAGGTCGATCTGCAAGTACCGGGTCAAATTACGGTACCGGCGCGCAAGTTATCAGATATCTGTCGATCCCTTTCCGATCAAGCGGTGCTGGAGTTGAGTGTCGAGGGTGATCGGTTACATGTGCGCTCCGGCAAGAGTCACTTTACCCTATCCACACTGCCTGCCGAGCATTTCCCCAATATTGAAGAGAGTCCGCAAGGCGTTAGCCTGACTCTGCCCCAGGCCGATTTCAAAAAAATGCTTGAAGCGACGTCGTTTGCCATGGCACAACAGGATGTCCGTTATTACCTGAATGGTATGTTGTTGGAGATGAATGCGACCTCGATACGTTCCGTAGCGACGGATGGGCATCGCTTGGCTATGTCCAGTATTGATGTTGAGGGAGCCACCTTTGATGGCAGTCGTCAGGTGATTGTTCCCAGAAAAGGGATACTGGAGTTGACCCGGTTGTTAACCGATGCCGACGGCACGATTCAGATTTCGTTTAGTGACAGTCATGTGCGTTCAGAGGTGGGCTCATATACGTTTACCTCCAAGCTGATCGAAGGGAAGTTCCCCGACTATAATCGGGTTATTCCGCGCGGTGGAGATAAGATCGTCATTGCAGATCGTGTTGAATTAAAAAATATGTTTATGCGTGCGGGTATCCTGTCCCATGAAAATATTCGTGGTGTCAGGTTGCAACTCTCTGACAGCCAGCTTCAGGTTTTCGCAAACAACCCTGAGCATGAACAAGCGGAAGACAGTTTGTCGGTGGCTTATCACGGCGAATCACTGCAGATTGGTTTCAATGTTGGTTATCTGATTGATGTCATGGGCGTTATCAGTAGTGAACAGGTGAAGATCACGTTGTCGAACCCCAATGCCAGTGCATTGATTGAGTCTACAGAAGAGAGCAATAGCCTCTATGTTGTGATGCCAATGCGCTTGTAGATGATACGCTTTACAGGCCATAATTAGGCATCATAATTGTTGTAAAATTAACGTCAACTCAGCGGATTACTCTGAGTTCGTGGCGCAGAGCGTGCCCGCTACGAATAGAGGTATCAGCAACGAGTTGAGTCGGGTAGCAAAAATCTAATGGATGCAGGACGAGGGCGATGAAGGATACATTTTTAAATACGGTCAAGGGAGCGCTACGTGTTGGTCAGACCGCCGCCGTGTTATCAAAAACCGGTGTTAACTGGCTCAGAGGCGATCGCCCCCCTACTCCACGTTTGTTGAGACAGACCTTCGAAGAGTTGGGCGCAACCTATATTAAATTAGGCCAGTTTATTGCCAGTTCACCGACCTTTTTTCCACAGGAATATGTGGAAGAGTTTCAGTACTGTCTTGATCAGACCAAGTCGCTGCCTTTCAGCGTGATGAAAAAAATTCTTATTGAAGAGCTCGGTAGACCCCTGAATGAAATCTATCAGGAGATTGACCCCGAGCCGTTGGCATCTGCATCGATAGCACAAGTTCACGCCGCGAAACTGGTTAGCGGTGAAGATGTCGTTATTAAGATTCAGAAACCGGGTGTTGAGAATATTCTTCTGACCGACCTGAACTTTCTTTATGCCTCCGCCCGCATACTTGAATACTTGGCACCCAAGCTATCCTGGACCTCCTTATCTGGCATCGTGCAAGAGATCCAGCGCACCATGATGGAGGAGTGTGACTTTATTAAGGAGTCCAATAATCTCAAGGAATTCAGGAATTTCTTGCAAAACTCCCATAATGAAGACGCAACCGTACCCCGCGTCTATGACCATGTCAGTACACGACGCGTGTTAACGATGGAGCGATTTTACGGTGTGCCGCTAACCGATTTGGATACCATCAGGCGTTACTGTAAAGATCCTGAACGCACGTTGATTACGGCCATGAACACCTGGTTTGCGAGCCTTACCAAGTGTGATTTTTTCCATGCCGATGTGCATGCCGGTAACCTGATGGTACTGGAAGATGGCCGTATCGGCTTTATCGACTTTGGCATTGTCGGGCGAATTGCGTCAGGCACCTGGGAGGCGGTATCAGACTTTATCTCATCGGTAATGGTGGGTAACTTCGAAGGCATGGCCGATGCGATGGTTCGTATTGGCGTCACCCATACCAATATTGATATCCAGAAGCTGGCCGATGACATTCGCTCGTTATATATGCGAATGGATACCATGGTTCCAGATTATGCGATTTTGGAAGATCCAAATAAAAACGAAGATGAAATAAATAACATCTTGATGGATATGGTGAAAGTCGGCGAACAGCACGGTATTCATTTCCCCAGGGAGTTTGCGCTGTTAATGAAGCAGTTCCTCTACTTTGATCGTTATGTGCATATCCTGGCACCGGAGCTGGATATGTTTGTTGATGAGCGATTAAATATGCTCCATTAACCTGTCGGTTTAAAATCAACTAATAAAAACCGGTCACTACTGAACCGGTTTTTTTATGCCGGTTGGATGTACGTAAATATTTCGTGTTCTTTAAGATAATCAGTGCATTTACCAACTTACCCTTTAAAATAGAATTCTATTTCTAGATCTGAATTTGCTTGTTGAGATTGCTATTATGAGCCGCTTTTGGAGTGATAAAGTTCACGCATTAACCCCCTACGTACCGGGTGAACAACCTAAGGTTTCGAACCTGATAAAACTCAACACTAACGAAAATCCTTACGGGCCATCGCCTCAGGTGCTGGAGGTGTTGAAACAGGAAGCATCAGACTCGCTGCGACTCTACCCTGACCCCAATGCTGACCAATTGAAGCAAGCAATTGCCGATTACTATGGGGTGGCGGCACAGCAGGTGTTTGTGGGTAATGGCTCTGATGAAGTACTAGCGCATACCTTCCAGGGTTTATTGAAGCAGTCGAAGCCGTTGTTGTTTCCCGATATCACCTATAGTTTTTATCCAGTTTATTGT
>JBFKTM010000247.1:0-5349 GCA_041636295.1 Oleiphilaceae bacterium | reverse complement strand
GTTCGCTCATGGCATTGCCCAGTTCCTCTTGGCTTAGACCAAGGGAGTTGTTTGTGCCACCACTTCCTGCTAACTCATTTGCTGACTGAACCATCTCGCCACAGCGTGACAGAAGCTCTAGTGAATTTCCTGATAGCTCGCCTTGAATAGCAACGAGTTTCGGGCAGACTATATCAATTGCCCCTGCCATGCCATTTTGAACTTCATTTCCGAAATCAATTCTGCCCAGATTAGTATTGGGGTCGGTTGCATAGGCACTATGACTGGTTGATATAGCCATGAGTGTTAACGTAAAGGCTGGGATTTTGGTCTGAAAACTAGTGACTTGCCGCAACATATACAGGTTCATCGTAATTCCCCTTGGGGTGTTATTTGTAATAACGTACGAATGCTTTTATGACCTTTTATATAGTTAAGAGCGTGATGATACGCAAGAAAAATGATCAATATATGATCAGTGTTTGGTTTTATGATGAGCAGTAAAACGCGATATTTCATCACAAGAGGCGGGAATAACTATACTAAGAAGTCACTACCTTGAGGTTCTGACAGTCTGTCGAATGATCGGTCATTAGGTGATTCAAATGGACAAAAAAGAAGAGCTGCAACGAATACTCTCACGACATCGCGAATGGCTGGCCTCAGATGAGAAAAAGGGGAAGCGAGCCGATCTATCAGGGGCTGATTTAGACCATGCGGAATTAGCGGGGGCTTGTCTGAGCGGGGCTGACTTCTCAGGGGCATCGCTGGCCGGTGCCAACCTGGTAGGAGCCCAGTTAGTGCATGCTAAATTCACCGGGGCCGACCTCTCTAACGCAAACCTATCAGGGGCTGACCTGCTGTTTACCGACTTTACCGGTGCCAACTTGAGCGGTGCCGATCTACACAATGCCACGCCCAATCTTGAGAAAGTAGTAGTCCGCACGCGGAGAGGGCCCAAGTTTAAAGATGCTGACCTAACCAAGGCCAACTTATCGCACGCTTACTGCTATATTTCTGACTTCTCGGGAGCCAAGTTAACCGACTGTGTGCTCAACCAGTGTCAGCTGGTGCGGGCCAACCTCTCATATCAGGATCTTCAGGGAGTTGACCTCCACGCCGCCACGTTGTCTCAAGCAGATTTAAGCTATTCTGATCTACGCAACGCAGACCTGAAACATGCAGTGTTAGATCATGCAAACCTCAGTCATACCAAACTAAGTGGTGCTTTTGTTCAAGGGGCTAATCTGAAAGCGGCTAACTTCGATAACGCGCAGGTTGAAGGGTTGCACTACGACCGCAAAGGCATCTATCGTGGTATTCGCGTAGCCACCTGTTATGGCAGTAGCCGTTTTAGACGGTTCTCCCAAGACCAGGATTTTATCGAAGAGTTTCGTGAAGCCCACCCGATCTATTATGGATTTTGGTTAGCCTTAACAGATTGTGGTCGCTCCATGTTAAGAGCCGTACTCTGGTCGACCGGTTTTGCGCTGCTGTTTGGGGTAGTGTTTTATTTGCTAGGCGAGTCGGCCTTCGATATTTCCAACAAAGCCACCTTGCCTTGGGGATTGTTCACCATGATCTATTACAGCGTGGTGACCTTCACAACCTTAGGCTTTGGAGACATTACGCCGATGACTCCTATCGCTGCTACGGTGGTGATGATTGAGGTGGTAGTGGGGTATGTGATGCTGGGTATTCTCATCTCCATTCTGGCAGACAAAGTCGCTCGCCGAAGTTGAAGCCAAGAGCCGTTTGATTGGGATAAATCAATATGGCTGGACTATTTAATTGTCTCTCCAAAATAGTTGTTCGTTGCCGACAGTTAGTGAAAATCTGTTTGAATAGAAGCAACAGTTTTCAGTAAAAAGTCTGCAAGAATAAAATAGTCTAATCATCCATAGTGTGCATCTGACAGATTGGAACTAGTCTATAGCCTATATGTCACCCGCCTCATTAGGGCTGGTAAATGTAACATGAACATCTGGTGGCACTGCTTTTGCGTTGCCTAAGGGAATAGCTGCAAAAAATGCAGTTGCTACTACACATAACCAGGTCATTGTTCATGAGAAATCACTATTCACATACGTTTGAGACAGCCACGTCAAAGGCGACTACGTTAAAGGCAGTTACATTAACGACAGCTACGCTCGACGCCCTATGTCGTTATGGCGTTATCCTGATTGTGATGCTATTGGCGGCATGCGCCGGCGTTTCACAGCCGGAATATACCCAGCCTGAAATACCTGAAAAGCCCTCATGGAAATCGCCCGTACCAGACTCCAATGAGGTGATCAGGCCCGATTGGTGGGCAGGATTCAATGATCACTATTTAAACGAATTGGTTACCCAGGCAATCGAGAGTGATTTTGACCTGAGAATGCTCGCGACACGTATTGAAATAGCGGCAGCTGCGGCTGGTGTTGAAAAAGCAGCTGCACTGCCAAAGTTAACGCCCGATGCCAGTAAACGATTTCAGCGAGATCCCACGGGGGATAGCGACACCTATTCGTTGTCTTTCAGTTCTAGTTGGGAACTTGATGTTTGGGGGCGAGTACAAAAAGGGGTTGAGTCCAAAGAGTCAGAATTTTATGCCACCGAGGCAGATTGGAGGGCTGGGTACTTAAAGCTAGTCTCAGATGTATCCAGCAAATATTTTGAAATTCGTAAGCTTGATCAACAGATAGAGCAGCAGAAAAACTCAATCAATCAGAACAACCAGATACTGGCGATCTATCAATATCAGATCAGCGAAGGGCTGGTGTCACGCTCCAAGGTGCTCCAACAAGAAGCGGAATCCCATAGCAAACAGAAAGAACTACTTGAACTACGGCGACAACGGGAGGTGGCTGAGAATCAGCTGGCGACCCTTATGGGAATCCCTTCCGGTGAACTCAATGTGCCCGTAGAAACCAACTATCAACGGATCTCTATTCCTGACGTACCGGTAGGGTTGCCATCAACGTTACTATCACGGCGACCGGATATCATCGCCCAGGAGTACCGCGTGTTGTCAGCGTACCAGTTGCTTGGCCAGGCTCGCTTGGCAAAACTCCCTAAGTTTAGCCTGACGGCTGACGGGGGTGTTTCAAGTAATGCCCTGAGTCAGCTTCTTAACAAGTGGACGCTGGGATTGGCGCCATCCATATCGATTCCAATATTTGATGCCTCCATCGACGCTGATATCCGCAGCAATGAAGCCCAGGTCTCACTCGCAGAAGACCAGTATCGCAAGACAGTTATTAAGGCCTTTGAAGAAGTTGAAAATACACTCGTAAATCTATCGTCACGGAAGGATCAACGCAAAACCCTGGAGCAGCAAGTCGCTAATCTGGAGCTGGTGAATCGCAATATCAATGCGCAGCTCAAAGAGGGCTTGGTATCTCAGCTTGAAGTGTTCGAAGCCGATAGAACGCTACTGTCTGCCAAGCAAAGTGTATTGGAAGTAGACCAGCAAATCCTGGCTGATACCGTAAAACTTTATAAGGCGCTTGGCGGCGGATGGTCTGAGAGTGAAGTTGCAAGTGACAAGTGACAAGTGACAAGGGACAAGTTTCAAGTAAACAGTGGAAAGTGGTAGGTCGGGTTTTAACCCGACAATGATTGCCATTAAGTTACTGATATGTTGGGTTACCAAAAGTAGGTGCTTTAAGCGAAACCTGACCTAAAACGATTTTTTCGTCATCCTTCGGCTTGACCGAAGGATCCACAAGTCGATGAAATTATTGGCTCCTGTGATTAAGTTACAGGATGACAACGGGGAATTTACCCTGTTTCAGGATAAGCGCTAGCGAGTTCCACTGACGCTTGGAATACATTAACCAGACTTCTTGATACTCGACTGAGTGAAAGAAAATGAATCTATGCTTGAAGCCAGTAGATGAACTTGGGATGGATGATATCCGCATTGACGGAAATCTGTTTTTTGTTGGGCGACAAGAGGAGCCCTTTGCTTCGTGCAGCCATTCTGGGGTCGCCAGGTTATCAAGGAAACATGCCCGAATTTTCGAAGAGAATAACGGGGCCTATGTGGTTGATCTGGGCAGCCTAAATGGCACGCGGCTTAACGGGCAAGCGGTAACCGACCAGCCGGCTCAGATCCATGATGGCGATAAGCTGGACTTTGCCGGGCTAACCTTTATCACTGAACTTGAGGGCATGACAGATGACCGTGCTGCACAAGGTGAGGCCATTCGAGTGGTGCTGACCCCCGAGAGTGAAACCAACGGTCAGCCCCTAATGATTACCGAGTTCCCCTTTCTGGTGAGTAAATCTGAAGGGGTCTTTTTCGAGTATAAGGAACGTTTTAATACGGTTCACCAGTATATATCGAGACGCCATGCCTATTTGTTTATAAAAAAAGGGCAGCTTTATCTAGAAGACCTGAATAGTACCAATGGGACTTACAAAGGTGATATACGGCTCGAAGAGGAACCTTTGCCGCTGGCCAATGGCGACATGATTGCTTTTGGTGATTGCAGCTTAAAATTTAAAGTCGCGATTCTTAAGCCTGAAACAACTGGCACTGGGCAGACACTTCCTGACCAGACACTGCCAGATGAGCATACATCCATTATCGAATCGGATGATCGCGCCCAAAGTACCGAAGATGTTAACTCATCGACCTCTCAAGCGATACCATTAGCGGCTGCTGACAATGAGGAGCCCGTCAGCGACTTTGAGATAGAGCCGGGTACCATTCTGGTGGATAAAGCCAGCCCGTTTTTGGATATTTTCTGTCCCGAAGATGAGTCGGACCGCTCAGACAGTAATGCAGAAACACCTGAGCAAAAAGCCTCTGACGGTAAGTCTGCAACCCCTTCTCAACCGTCCAAAACCACACAGCATGGTCAACCATCAGTATGGTGCAGGCTCTCTATCTTCTTTTCTGAACTTCGTATGGCCCTGGGAGGTAAGGGAGAAGGTACTAATAGCCGCAGCATTAAAGGGTTGAGCACTTTCCTGATAATTGTATTGGTGGCGGCAGGGTTAATAGCGGTTTTACTTTTCAGGGAGTCGTCAGAGCGAGACATTAAACGACTCATTGCAGAAGGCCGGTATACCGAAGCCGCCGCTGCCGCCAATTTGTATCTCACCGACCATCCAAATGATCGGTTTGTTGAACCGCTTGCCTTTGAAGCACTGTTAAAGATGACCGTACCGCAATGGCAGTGGCTGATCAAAAACAAACAGTTTGCCGATGCCAGGCAACTGATAGACGACACCGTGTCGACTAATAGCGCCAGCAAGAGTGCGACGCAAGCCTTGCGCTTATTGAACCTGGTAGGTGAGTTCGACCAGTTTATGCAGGAAAGTGGTAGCGAGACACTCACTCACCTCTATCGCAGCGAAGATAAAATAGACTCATTG
>JBFKTM010000246.1:0-5352 GCA_041636295.1 Oleiphilaceae bacterium | reverse complement strand
GTCGATAGACAAAAAAACGGCCCCGTAGGGCCGCAGCTAACATGTGACGATTTCAGAGCTGAGATCAGGCTTCGGCGGGTGCCTTGCCTTTAGCCGGGCGGCGTTTATTTAACTTAACCACCTTGCTCTCTTCAATCGCTTTCATTTCGGCTCGTTTCTTCAAGGCCAGCTCTCGAACTCGCTGAATATCTTCATCGGAGTAGACGCCATTCACCCCTGAGATCGACGCGAGTTTCATGCCGTGTTTGAGACCTAACTGGTAGATCTCTTTCACTTTCTCCCACTCAATATTACGTCCCAGGGTGAAGTTCTCGAACCGTCCATCCAGTGCCAGCACAATAGTTTCTGCCAGACAGGCATAGGCCACGTTTGGCGGCAATCCGATATTTTTCATCTGGATCTCACCGGGCATCTCGATCTCGCCGGACTCAATCACTAATACATCGGGTCGTTTCGCTACATCACTGGCCGGAATATCCAAGGGGCGGGCAACATCGGTAATCACACATCCCGGTTTCACCTTCATGATATCCAGAATTTTCTTACCCGCTCCCGAGGTGGCGGTTACGATCATATCCATCTCGGCCAGATCTTTATCCGCCGCAGCGGCCAGGTGAACCTTGGCATCCGGAGTCTCTTTTAAGATGGTCTCCTTCAAGGCCAGTAGTTTTGCCGTTTCCGGTGCGACCACATAAAGTTCCGATACCGCTTTCGCCAGCAGCCGTGCACAAACGGAACCAATCGCCCCGGTTGCCCCGACCACCATGGCGTTGCCCTGCACCTTCCCCTTCTTGTTGATATCTACCAGCCCCAGTCGTTTAGCGGCATCATTGGCTGCCCAGAGGGCTCCCGAAGCACTGTAGCTGTTACCGGTCGTAATTGGCAGTGGTGCCCGTTTCGCGACGGTAATCCCCGCATCCCCCACCACTTTGGTGAACGCGCCCAAACCCATAATCTGGGCTCCCAAACGTTTCGCCATGCGGGCTGCCGCCAGTAAGCGGCGGTAGGTGAATTCGGGACTATGAGCCATGATCTCTTTTGGCGTACCACCGACGGTAATCAACCAACCTTCCGCCTCATCCCCGGTGGGCGATTTAATACCCGAAACATGGGAGTAGACAAACGGAGGCGCATACGCCATAACCTTCTCAACCGTATTCATAACCGCCGGAGGAGAGACTCGGGCCACCAGATCCAACGGCTTTGAATTACGGAAGTATTGCTGTGACAACGGGTGAATCACAAAGGCAAAGCGGTTAACCCGCTTGTACCCAGCCGGATACAAGATACGGGGTTCAGCCCCCAGGGTACTTAAAATTTCCAGATAATCATCATGGGTTAACTCACCCGGCTTTTTGTTGGTGGCCGCCAGAATCATCGCCTCGATGACATTAATACCCACGCTCACATCAAACAGCTGCAGGCTGATATCCACCACCATGTTAACGCCCTTCTTCTTCAAGGCTTCCAGGCGTTCATCGGAAATGGTTGAGGTCAGCAGGGTTTTACCCCCCAACTCTTCCAACGAAAAGTCTTCTATCTCTTCATAAGTGGCCGCAATCACGTCGGCCTTCTGTGCCGCTTTTTTCACGATAAAGCGGTTCCACTCCTTAATGGGCACGATGGTCGGTGACAAAATATGGGGGGCTGACCATTTGTTCAGCGGGTGCGTACCTGCGGCGTATAACTCCAGACCATGCAGGGAGGTTATTAACTTGGGAATACCCAGCTGGAACACCGGATCGGCGAATTGAAGGTTATCGGTATACTCGCTCAATACTGTCGCCGCCTTATAGTTGGCGACGCCGTTAAAGAACAGGACGCGGGAGTTGTTAAAGAAATTACCCTGTTCTATCTGGGTATGGCGAATCGCCCACTCATGCAAGATACCCCGCAACGTCGCCCCTGTTGTGACCGGTACACGTCTGACCTTGCTTTCCAATTGACGGGTACTTTTTTGAATAAAGTTGCGGGTGCCCACACTATAGTGGTCACGTACTCGGCCGAGACCAATCACATCAGCCTTCGGCTCCCACTCTTTTATGAGCGCCTCCGCCCTCTTAACATCGCTGTTGGTACCTATTCTTATTACTCTGAACTGCTGCCCTAGAAACTCTGCTTTGAAATCATAATCAAGCGCATCTCGTCCTAAGCTGATGCTCACTACCGTTTTCATAATCCCTCCGGATTTTAAGTGCTCGACCAATCAAATTGGATTTTATATTTTTTGTTGAAATACCCCCAAAGAGATATTTGCACAAAATTTAGCCACGAACAAATTACAAAGGGATTAGCCCAGATCAATTATTGGTAAAAAGATCACACAATTTCGAATTGGATTCTAATTTTAAGGTAAGAGTCTCATTTACTGCGACTGTACTATATTGATAATGGTACTGTAGCTACTACCGATATAAGTTCCCGCTGTCATGGCTAATTATGATAGCGTGACTCGCGATAGTGTGTTCAACTGGTACGGTACATATTCATCCCCGTTAACCTCAAAAGGACTCAGGTTTACTGCTATGCCACAGCCTTCCCGCTCTGTTATTAAATCACTGCTCCAAGATCTCGCCTATCGATTAGATGAGGGCGAAAACCTCCTCTGGTCTGATATTGAGGAGGAGACTGGCCTTAGTCCGGAAGCGGCTATTCAATCCACATTGTCAGTGGTTTTGGAGTGGGATGAATTCTGGGAGAGCCCTATACTGCCAGAGGCTCTCGAAATGTTGATGCACGGAGCCCTGCTGGATGTACTCATTGGCATACGCTCAGAGCGCAAGCAGTCACTGAACAGCTGGCGATTAATACAACGACAACTCACCCAACATCTGTTATCCCCTGCAGCAGACTCATCACCGCTCTACCTGGAGCGATCACGAGAGCTGATGTTGATGACCATCGGCATGATCGCCAGCCTGGGTCTGCACCCGGATGATGATTTTGCAGACAGCATACAGCAGTGGCAAATTGAGCAGTTTGAAGCGGAACCCGTTAGCATCGCCTCACCGGATCAGATGCTGGCCGAACTGGAACGCAATATTACGGCAGAAGGGATTGTCTCGGAATTTGAATTTTGTGAGCTGTTTTTCAACCAGCTGGCATTTATGCCAGAAGAGCTGGTTAATCAGCTGATGTTTGAACTACTCAGCTGCGACCACCCATTACTGCGCGAAGGCGCTCTGTTAGCACTGCTTCATACCCAGCCCTCCATTCGCGAGGGGCTACTGTCAGCGCTCTCATTAAAACCCTGTCAGCAAAAAGTCTCGACCACCGGGCTACGACGCATGATTCTGGTACGTAACTGGTTGCCCAGCAGTCAGCGCCAACAGTTAGACCCGATCATCAGGCAGCTGCGACAAAGTGGCCTTAACTGTGCCGCCACAGAGACAGAAACCGATTTTACATTGCTGCGTGTCGCCGCCTCATCCATTGATGGTGCCGGTGCCCAATCCGTTATCTGCCTGTTCAAGCAACAAAATCAATTCTGCCTGGCCGGTGTCGTATTGAAAGAGCGACTAGGGGTTGTTGATACCTTCTTTACCGAACCAACCAGCCGTAGGCAGTGCGAAGAGAGCCTGCGCATGATGGCAGACGAGATTTACTCGCTGGATGTCGAGCCTGACTATTTACGCCAAATGTTACCCCACTACCTGACGTTGCACGCCGGCAGCGACCAGCCTCCCGCGCCAGAATTGCTGCAAATTGTTGAAGTCATGGGGCTTCAGGAGTGGCAACCGCAACCCTTTGATGATGAAGCCTGCCTGGCGGAGTTACAACAGAAACACGGCATTACACTAGATAGCCAGACCATCGCCGCCACCCTGAAACGAACCCGCACCTGGCTGCAAACCAGGGATTTTGCCGCCTCCTGGTTTGAGCAGGGCGACGAGATCGAAGCGAGGATTCACCAGTATGTACAACAAGGCATACCGGAACTCGGGCTGGAGTTTACCGATTTTATACTGGGCGATGAAGCCCGCGAGAAGTGGTATCACCGCTTTGTAAAACTCGCCTTATGGGCTGACTCCAACATCAAGAAACGAGGCCCCAACTGCGCCGACTTTGTGGTGTTAGCCAATGCACTGAAACAGCCAGGCCCGCTGGAAAACATACCGTTGATGCGAGCCATCGCATTGGAAACCTACGAAATGAATCCGCCCTACCAGGGTGAACCATCTGCCCATTCGCTATTGGACGAAGATGAGTTCTTCTATGATGAAGATCTGTTTGACGAGGATGAAGACGACGAGTTTCCAAACCTGTTTGAGCCGTCGTCACTGCCTGTGCACAGTGAGAAAATAGGCCGCAACGACCCCTGCCCTTGCGGCAGCGGCAAGAAGTACAAGAAGTGTTGTGGTCGCTAGTGTATTTAACCCCTCCCCAGCCCTCCCCTTGCCAGGGGAGGGTGCAAATGGTGCAAACGCCACGGTAAAGCTCCTCCCCCTGGCAAGGGGGAGGCTGGGAGAGGGTTATTTCTCCACCCGAATCGAATCTACCAGCTGGTAAGCCTCTTCACTGGCCCAGTCACGATCACCCACTGCACGCCCTAGCAACTGCCCCTCTTTACCTATGATATAAGTCACCGGCAGAACAGACACCTGATAGTCGTCACCCGCCAACTGGCCGTCCAGTGCAATGGGGAAGGTCAGATTCATTTTTTCGACCAGTTTTTTAATGGCCGTTGTCTTGTCTTCATCCAGCGAGATCGCTACCACGGAGACATCCTCGCCCTCATAGCGCTGCGACAGTTTCTGTAGCGAAGGCATCTCAATACGGCAGGGGATACAGTAGGTTGCCCAGAAGTTCAGTACCACCACCTGGCCTTTGTAGTCCGATAGCTGAATGGGTTGCTGGTCGAGTGTTAACAGTGAAAATCCGGGAGCCGAAACCGACTGCTCTGGCAGTTTTACATTCATCGCATCAAAGGCAGGATTAGCCCACAGAGTGGTGCTAAGCAAGCCAACAGCGAGAGCGGACGACAACCGTTTTATCCAGATATTAGTGTTCATTGTAGCGTCTCCAGTACTTCGATGAGTCGAGCCCCATTCTTATAGTCTTCGTTCATCAAAATTTTGTTCTGATCATCAATCACCACGGTGGTTCCCATGGTGCCATTGAACTGCGCTATCAGTGATTGATCGGTGTCGGCCAGCACCGTTAGTGAGGCGTAACCACTGGAAACCTGAGAGTTTCTTGCCTGAGATACCGTACCCGATACATAGTCTACAATCAGGAACCTGACATTGCGGTAGTTATCCACCACATTGTAGAGCAGATGGGTCATGTGGCCATCACAGATCGGGCACCACATGGTGTAGTAAAGCACCACTGCATCATGGTTCAACAACT
>JBFKTM010000245.1:0-5360 GCA_041636295.1 Oleiphilaceae bacterium | reverse complement strand
TCCGGGTCTTACTGGTTTATGATCGTTATCTGAGAGTACGCATTGATTAATGGTTCTGGTGTTGCGTCAGATTCTCAGATGGGGGCTGACTCTAGGGTTGATGATGCTATCGTTGGTCATGGGCAGCCTACCGTGCTGGTATTTGACTCGGGGGTTGGCGGCCTTAGTGTCTGTCAGTCAATTTTAATGCGTCGTCCCGAGTGTCGTATTTTATATACTGCGGATAACGCAGCCTTCCCTTATGGCACTAAATCTGAAACTTACCTGCGAAAGCGCATCTTAGATGTGCTATCCGCCCAATGTGAGAAATATCAGCCAGATATCGTGGTTATTGCCTGCAATACCGCCAGTACGCTGGTGCTACCTGATCTCAGAGCAGCACTCAGCCTACCGGTCGTGGGTGTGGTGCCTGCCATAAAGCCCGCCGCCACTGAAAGCCGAACCGGAGTGATTGGATTGTTAGCAACAGCGGCGACCGTGCGGCGTTCATACACTGATCAGCTGGTGTCGGAGTTTGCCCCCCACTGTGAAGTGGTACGAGTGGGTAGCAGTCGTCTAGTGGAAATTGCCGAAGCATATCTTATTGGCCAGGCGGTTGATCATCGTGAGCTGGTAGAGATTACCTCCGCATTTTTTTGTGATTCCCTTACACGCCCGGTCGATAAAATTGTGTTGGGCTGTACTCATTTTCCACTGTTGCGAGAGGCGTTAGAACGCACTGCACCCAATAGGGTTGAGTGGGTCGACTCGGGGGATGCAATTGCAAAACGTGTGCAAGGGCTGATCCAACATCTGAAGATTAATATCACCACTTCTGATATCCCGATGCATCGCATCATGTTTACCGGCGAGAATCTGGTTAATCAGCATTTTGAATCCCGGTTGTCACTGCTAGGCTTTGACCAGTTTGAGGTTGAGAGCAATATTGACCTTGGTTAGTCTTCATGCTGAAGGCTAACGCACCGTACCCGCACACATGTTGCTGTATTTGGAAAATTAACTTGATTGCCTGTGTGTTTGGGGACTTGAGAATGGGGAAAAGTAGTTCACTTCACTGGTAAAAACCTGATTTAAGGGAAAACGCTTATAGCTGGATGAAATTAAAATAGCGATACTGGTGAAAGCTGATCAACGGTGAATACAGAGGAGATAACAATGAAAACATTTATGGGGATGGTGGTTGGCATTGCGGTGTTGACAGTTGTTGGATGTGCCAATTTCGGGGCTTCTGATCGTGTCATTACGGTGGGAATGGCGACCAACTATGCACCACTGGCTTACCAAAAAGAAGGTGATCTAGTGGGAGCCGAGGTTGACTTCGCCCAGGCATTAGGCGAACAGCTAGATGCTTCAATCAAAATAAAGACATATGCTTGGGATGAGCTGCTGTCAGCTCTGAACGCAGATGAGATTGATATTGTGATGTCTGGGGTCTCAATTACCGAAAAGAGAGAAACAATGGTTCGGTTTACAGACCCCTATATGGATATTGGCCAGATGGCGGTGATTCGGGCAGAAGATGCTGCCTATCTGGCATCGGTCGATAAGTTGAAGTCGGGGCATTTTCGTATTGGTTACTCCCTTAATACGACTGGCGAGGCATATGTTAAGAGTGCTTTAGGTGGCGCTAAACATAAAGGGTATGCGACTAATCAGGCGGGAGTTGAAGCACTAATCAACAAGGAGATTGATTATTTCATACATGATGCGCCGACTGTATGGCAGTTGACGAGCTCTTTTCCAACTGATGAGCGCCTGTTGGGGTTGTATACGCCGCTCACTCGGGAGTATTTGGCCTGGGCCGTTCATAAAGACAACGCAGCACTGCAAAAGGAGTTGAATGAGGTTGTGAAGGAGTGGAGCGAGAATGGCTTTATTAGCCGCACCCTAAACAAGTGGATACCCGTATCGGTTGAGGTGGTTGCACCTTAAAAATAGCCCGTTAAGTAAGGGTAGTTTACGTCATCGTGCTTTAGCAGCACCGCATAGCTAGATACAAAGTCAGCGACATAAAAAAAGGCGGATAATTCCGCCTTTCAATCAGTTACTGTTTGTTATTATTATAAGCACTCAATCAAAATTAGATAACCCTTGTGAGCCTGAACATGGAAAGCAGTTCGCGAAGCGGGAGAGGCCCTTTGTGGCTACAGTAAGTCTTTTCTATATCACCCCTGAAGCGGCTTTTGGTAAATACCAGCCCTTTAAAGTTGTACAGTGAGTTGCCTTTTTCATATACGAGATTACAGACTTTTCTGAAAATCTTGGACTCTTGTGGCTCTATTTCATCGGCAAGCATTAGCGGGATTAGCCCTAGATCAAGGTAGGGTACGCCTTCTTCTTTGAAGACTTCCATCGCATGGGCCATTAATGTGTAGAATATCCCTTGTTTAAAATCGGCATTAGCCCTGGAGATGTTTGGCACATAGCTCACAATTTCATTATTGTGATAGATCGGATCGAAATAGATAAAACCAACGGCCTTATCGCCTTGATACGCATAAAAATGACGCTCGTTCTCCTTGTAGTTCATCTTCATCGGGCGGATCAAGAAGCGAATTTCATTGCTCTTGCACTTTCGTGTTTTAATCCAGGCATCTGATATTTCTCTAGTATGGTCGTCACTGAATCGTTCTTTGACGGTTATACCACTTTTTTCAGCCTGGTTAATAGCGGTTCGTAAAATCTGTTTCTTTTTACCTTTTAGCGACCAGCTTGCCAGGTCAATTTTTGATTCCGACCCAAACTGTGTGCCATACAGGCCAAATTTGTTGTGTAGAATATCCACAACCGGTTTAGTGATCTGGATGTAGCACGCATTTGGAAATTTCTTGTGGAACTCGGTAACAATAAGCTCAAAGTCTTTTTTGTCAGCCACCGGGTCTGACAGTACAAACGTGCTGCCCCATTTTTTCATATAGCCCATGTAACCGACACCGGGAATATCAAAGTACTCCATGCCAGGCTGAAGGGTCGAGAAGGCTTGAGAATGAATCCCAAACTTCTTGAGATACTCAACTCTCTCAGAGAATGAAAAACCTTTGCTGGATGCGACCTTTAATCCACTGAGGACTATTGCTTGATCATTCATTCCAGTGCCTCCTATATGATTATTTTGTTGTTATTATTTATTTTATTTTTCCAATCAGGCTTGCTTCTGGCCCATGATAGACCAGTAGCAATTCAAACCGAGAAAGCTGAATCGTTTTTTGTCCTTAATTGTCAGGCCCAGTTCTTTCATGATTTCAGGGTAGTTGTAGATGTTATGCATGGCGTTATTGGCAACGACCCAGAAAATGGTTACTGCACCATACCAGTAAGCCTTCTGGAGCGTTCGATTGATAATGCCGCCAGACGGGAATTCAAAGTCGCCCACAACAACTTTGGCATTTGGCTTGGCGCACTGCATCAGATGACGAAGAATCTCCTTCATCATTGATTCGCTAAATACATTGAGAAAGAAGTTGGCAATGACCATGTCATACTGCTCAAACTCTTCAAATTTCAGAATATCGCTATGCACTTGACGCACTGTCAGATCTTCGGGGTGCTTATCGAGTGCTTCTTGAAATTTTCGAAGCATGGTTTCAGACAAATCAACCACTGTCACATCGGCACCGAGTTCGGCAGCCTTGATGGCATCTTTACCGTGGCCTACACCGGCAATAAGAATCTTGTCGCCAGGTTTTACATGTTCGGCATCTAGCATGGCGCGTTTACAGTTATGGATAGACTCTCCACCATAAATACTGCTCAGAAAATCGTATGCGGGGCCAATAAACTTATATCTGTCTTTCATCTTCAATCTCTTTTTGTTTTTCGCTAGTTCAGAATATGAATTGATGAATGTTGTACTAGCTGTCTGATGAAATCATGGTAAAGAAGCACTTGTTGAAAAGCTGTGAGGCAACCCTCATTTTTTGTTGCAAAACTTAACAAAACGTAAAAAAATGCAAAATCCAAGGTGAAATCTATAGGAGTGTCAGACAAGAATTTACAGATTGTAGGACAATAAATAATCGTGTTTAGAGCCGCGTTATTACTGGCTTTGTGGGGGAATAGGCGGATCGATTACGTTTGTTGGCGTCAGTCTGATTGGTGGCCAGTGTTGGAAACGCGCGCCTTTATAAGGGGCATTTAAGACTCATTCAGTAAAGGTGGTCGTCGTGATCGAGTGTTGATGGCGGGGACATAGTCGCTCGCAAAAACGAAGCAGGTCGTTAACCTGCTTTGGATTCAATGCCACTATTGATTAGTCGAATGGTTTCGTCTGCCGGTCGCGCTTTTCCAAAGAAAAAGCCTTGTATTTCATGACAGCCAAGACTTTTTAAATATTCCAGTTGGCTGGCGGTTTCAACACCTTCTGCAACAATATTGAGTTTCAAACCGTGAGCCATCGCCACAATCGCATTGACGATGCAGGCTTCATTTCCAGAGTTCTGGATGTCATGCACAAATGACTGGTCGACTTTTAAGGTATGAATGGGGAGTTTGTGAAGATAGTTCAGTGATGAGTATCCAGTACCAAAATCATCAATCGCAATGGTGATGCCATAGTCTGATAACTTGCTCAGCTTCTGAATCATATGCTCAAGATCATTCATAATGACGTTTTCAGTCAGTTCAATCTCAAGGTTTTCCGGTGGGAAATTGTGCTCTTCCAGCTGATTGAACAGCATATTGACAAAACGTGGGTGCTCCACCTGAGAGGGAGAGAAGTTAACCGCCAGGCGAATGTGTCGATGACCCGCATCAATCCACTGTTTTACTTCATAACAGGCGGTTTTTAAGACCCATTCACTAATATCAACGATCAGCTTGGTCTCTTCTGCCAGTGGAATAAATTCGGATGGGTAGATAATACCCCGTTCGGGGTGGTGCCAACGGATCAGTGCTTCAACGCCAATAATATCGCCAGTAGCCGCATTGATTTGAGGTTGGTAATAAACGCGAAACTCATTGTTGTCCAGGGCATTTCGCATATCACGCTCAATCTTGAGGCGATTTGAGCTGGTGACATTCATAGTGTCTGTGAAAAACTGGTAACCGTCTTTGCCGCGTCCTTTGACGTGATACATAGCGATGTCGGCGTTTTGGATCAGCTGCTCCATATTATTCCCTGCTTCCGGGTACATGGCGATACCCACGCTGACGCCAACGAATACTTCGTGCTCTCCGAGAATAAAAGGTTCTTTCAATACATTGATAACTTTTCGAGCTATCTTTCGCGCATCCTCTTTGGAGGATATTTCAGGCAAGAGTAATGTAAATTCATCACCACCGAAGCGTGATAGTGTGTCGCCCTCTCGCAGGCAATTTTCCAGTCGCATGGAAACTGACTGAAGGAGGCGGTCACCCATGGC
>JBFKTM010000244.1:0-5364 GCA_041636295.1 Oleiphilaceae bacterium | reverse complement strand
GTTCGTTAAGTCGAAAATTGCCGAATATAAAGGAGCTAACGATACCAGCTTACCCTTATTCTTAAAATGATTATTTATTAATATATTAAGAACAAATATTTATATGAATGGTGCCTGTTTAAATTATCCTTGGTGGGTGGTTAGTGGATATAACCTATCAATAATAGTCTGATATTAGGTACTGTGTAGTACCTAATATCATTTATGTTGGGCTGTCTAGATTGCACCAAGTACTTGAGGGTTAACCGGCTTCATATCCCAGGTTGGGGGAGAGCCAGCGCTCAGCCTCTTTTAACGACATTTTTTTGCGTTCCGCATAAGATGCTACTTGGTCACGATTAATTCTCCCCACTGCAAAGTAAGTGGAGTCGGGGTGTGAGTAGTAGAATCCACTAACGGAGGCTGCTGGCATCATTGCGTAGTGATCAGTTAGTGAGACACCGGTATTCGCCTCTGCTTGAAGTATTTCAAACAGGGTCCCTTTTTCTGTGTGCTCAGGGCAGGCAGGATAGCCCGGAGCAGGACGGATTCCCTTATATTGTTCTTTAATGAGAGCCTGATTGTCTAAGCTCTCCTGTTGGTTGTAGCCCCAGAACTCTTTTCTAACTCTTTCGTGCATTCTCTCTGCAAACGCTTCTGCCAGGCGGTCAGCTAGCGCTTTAACCATAATGCTGTTGTAGTCGTCTTGCTTTTCCTCATACTCCTTGGCGAGCTCTTCTGCGCCAAGGCCAGCGGTAACGACAAAACCACCGATATAGTCTTTCTTGCCGCTTTCTTTAGGGGCGATAAAGTCAGCAAGAGAGTAGTTGGGTTTTGCCTGGGCTTTGTCAGTTTGCTGTCTGAGGTGGTGAAGCGAAGCAAAGCACTCGTTTCTCTCTTCACTGCTGTAAAGCTCAATATCATCACTATTTATGGTATTGGCGGGCCAAAAGCCAATAACGGCGCGAGCAGTAAGTAAGTTTTGATCAATAATCTTCTTTAGCATTGCCTGGGCGTCATTAAACAAGTTGGTCGCCGCTTCACCTACTTTTTCGTCAGTCAGAATCTTGGGGTATTTTCCAGCCAAATCCCAGGAGATGAAGAATGGTGTCCAATCTATGTATTCAACCAGTTCGGCAAGAGGGTAATCGACAAACGTCTTGGTGCCTGTAAATGTAGGTACAGGCGGCTGATAGCTTTCCCAGTTTTCTTGGAATCGCCTGTTGATGGCCTCTTTGTATGGGAGTAAGGGAGTCTTCGCTGCGCGATTTTTTCTGCGCTCTCTAACATCCTCATACTCTTTGCGTACGTCGGCAACAAATTTCGGTTTCAGGGTGTCGCTAAGTAGTGAGGTCGATACCGCGACACTACGTGATGCATCTGCAACATAGATGGCAATATCATTTTTAAACTGTGGCTCTATTTTGACTGCGGCATGCGCTTTAGATGTTGTGGCGCCACCAATCATCACGGGAATATTGAAGCCTTCGCGCTGCATCTCTTTGGCAACATGAACCATTTCATCCAGTGATGGTGTAATAAGGCCACTTAAACCGATAATATCAACTTGCTCTTCTTTCGCGCGTTTTAAAATGGTCTCGCAGGGGACCATCACGCCAAGGTCAATGACTTCGAAGTTGTTACACTGCAGTACCACGCCTACGATGTTCTTACCGATATCGTGTACGTCGCCTTTAACGGTGGCCATAAGAATTTTTCCCTTGGCTTTCGTCTTTTCACCTTTTTCCGCTTCAATGAAAGGGAGGAGGTGGGCAACAGCCTGCTTCATAACGCGGGCGCTTTTCACGACTTGTGGCAAAAACATCTTACCGTCACCGAATAGGTCTCCCACGACATTCATGCCATCCATTAACGGGCCTTCGATAACGTCGATAGGTTTGCTGGCTTCAAGTCGTGCGGCTTCAGTGTCTTCTGTGATGTAGGTCGTAATTCCTTTGACCAGCGCGTGTTCTAAACGCTTATTGACGGGGAGTTCACGCCAGGCAAGATCCTCCTGCTGTTTTTTAGCGCCTTCTCCTCTGAAATTATCAGCTATCTCAAGTAAGCGGTCTGTTGAGTCATCACGTCGGTTGAGAACGACATCTTCGACCCGTTCTTTTAAGTCCGGGTCGATATCGTCATAGATAACCAGTTGGCCAGGGTTGACGATCCCCATGTTCATCCCGGCTTTGATTGCGTGGTAGAGGAAGACGGAGTGTATTGCCTCCCGAACGGCATTATTGCCCCGGAATGAAAACGATACGTTGCTCACGCCCCCAGAAATATTGGCGTAGGGGAGATTTTGTTTAATCCATCGTGTCGCTTCAATAAAGTCAACGGCGTAATTCGCGTGTTCATCAATACCGGTGGCCACCGCAAATATGTTTGGATCGAAAATGATATCTTCTGGTGGAAATCCAATACCGGTCAATACATCATACGAGCGTTTGCATATCTCGATTTTACGCTCGAATGTGTCTGCCTGGCCGTCTTCATCGAAGGCCATTACAACAGCCGCTGCGCCATACCTCATGCAAGATTTGGCTTTGGTGATAAACTCTTCTTCACCCTCTTTAAGGCTGATGGAGTTGACGACTGACTTGCCTTGAATGCAACGGAGGCCTTCTTCAATGACATCCCATTTTGAGGAGTCAACCATGATAGGTACGCGAGATATGTCGGGTTCAGAGGCAATAAGTTTAAGAAACTCGACCATGGCCTCTTTAGACTCAAGCATGCCTTCATCCATGTTGATATCTATAATTTGAGCGCCATTCTCGACTTGCTGGCGGGCGACATCGAGCGCCTCTTCAAACTGCTCTTCTTTTATTAATCTCAAGAACTTGGCAGACCCTGTTACATTGGTGCGTTCACCCACATTGATAAAGAGCGTGCTTTCATCAAACGTGAAAGCTTCAAGACCGGAAAGCCTCAAGGCCGGTTTGATCGCTGGGATCTTTCGGGGAGGGAACGGCGCAACAGCTTTAGCGATGGCTTCGATATGGGCTGGTGATGAGCCACAGCAACCCCCTATAAAGTTAACAAAGCCGTCTTCTGCAAACGATTTGACAATTTCAGCCATTTCATCGGGAGTTTGATCATATTCTCCAAATTCGTTAGGTAGCCCTGCATTGGGGTAAGCACTAACGAAAACGTTGGCTTTATTGGAAAGCTCTTCAATATAGGGGCGGAGCGCATCAGCGCCCAGGGCGCAGTTTAGACCCACGCTGAGTGGATGTGCGTGAGAAACGGATAACCAAAACGCTTCGGATGTCTGACCGGACAGTGTTCGGCCAGAGGCGTCGGTAATGGTGCCTGAAATCATGATAGGCAGCTCGGTGCCGCTATCTATGAAGTATTGCTGGGTCGCGTAGATGGCCGCTTTTGAGTTAAGTGTGTCAAATATAGTTTCTATAATAATGACATCTACGCCACCTTCACAGAGGGCCTTGACGGCTTCATAGTAATTATCGACCAACTCCTGGAAGGTGACATTACGATACCCTGGGTTATTTACGTCAGGAGAGATTGAGGCCGTTCTAGATGTCGGGCCTACTGCGCCCGCCACGAAGCGAGGGCGGTCTGGTGTTTCTAGCGTTTTTTGATCGGCAACTTCTCTTGCAATTCTGGCTGACTCAAAGTTCAGTTCATAAACCAGGTCTTCCATTCCATAATCTGCTTGGGATACTAAGGTGGAATTGAAAGTGTTAGTGCCAAGCATATCAGCGCCGGCGTCAAGGTACTGCTTGTGAATCTCTTTAATGATTTCTGGTTGAGTGATGCTTAAGAGGTCATTGTTGCCTTTGACATCGCTCGGATGCTCAGCAAATCGAGCACCGCGATAATCTTCTTCAGATAGGTTGTAGCCCTGAATCATCGTTCCCATGGCCCCATCCAGAATCAAAATACGTTGGTTGAGGGCTTCGTAAAGCTTATTTATCCTGTTCTGGTGATCAGTCATGGCTGCGGCTAATCCTTATAGTCATATCTTTTAGTTATAGGGCGATAAAAAAGCACTGATATGCTTCATGTTAGTGTGCTGTTTAATCACATTTATGGGTGATTTTGGCAATACTGTTATGCCAAGAAGACCAATAAAGTTGTAAAAACAGCCAATAATACCAAAAAGATGATTGCTCGTCTGTAACTCCCAGATCGACTTGGGGGTTGATTTTGATATTTATCATCGGGTTGCTGGATTGTGCTGGTAAAAACCAAGTAAAATGGTAGGTCTTCAACAACCGGTGAATATACCGTAAAATAGCGTTAAATCAATTTGAATAGTGGTGAATTAATGGTCACGGTTACAGAGTCTGCGCAAGATTATCTAAAAACACTTATTGATAAGCAGGATACTGACAATATGGGCGTCAGAATGTTTGTAACTCAGCCTGGCACAAAAATGGCCGAAACCTGTCTGGCATATTGCAAGCCTGATGAAATAGTGGCTGATGATGAAAAAATTCAGCTTAATGCATTTACGTTGTATCTAGAACAAAAAAGCCTCCCTTTTCTTGAGGAAGCGCTGGTTGATTATGCCGCTGACAAAATGGGGGGGCAGCTAACCATTAAAGCGCCCAATGCCAAAGTACCTAAGGTTAGTGAAGACTCTCCACTTGATGAACGAATTAACTATGTTTTAGTCACAGAAATAAATCCCGGCCTTTCGTCTCATGGCGGGGAGGTCTCACTCGTAGAGATAGTTGATGGGAATGTTGCCGTATTAAAATTTGGGGGAGGGTGTCAGGGGTGTAGTGCGGTTAGCCTTACCCTGAAAGAAGGAGTTGAGAAGACTCTTGTTGAACGAATTCCTGAGCTTAGCTCGGTTAGGGATGTAACCGATCATACCGTTAAAGAAAATGCTTACTACCAGTAAAGGTAGACCATTATTCGTCGGTGGTGGGTCGCTATTGCTTGGGTCTTATTGGCTCTCGAGTACACTGCACTGACGGCTATTAATGTCCGTTTTGTTTTGTGACCAACGTACAAAAAGCGCAGATTTAATGCGCTTTTTGCATAAAGAAGCGGTTATTTTAGCTCGATTTGATTTACAATTTGTTCAAATTTTGAATCGAATGTAGGTTTGATGGACTGGCAATTCCCCCAATTATTTCACGAAGCAGGCTGGCTCAAATACGCTAGTCTTCCGCTCATTGCCGCCATTATTGGTTGGGCAACCAATTGGTTGGCGATAAAGTTAACCTTCTACCCTCTGAATTTTCAAGGTCTGACTCCTTATCTTGGCTGGCAGGGTGTTGTTCCCCGTAAAGCGGAGAAGATGGCATCCATCTGTGTTGATCGTACTATTTCTCGTTTTGGTGATATGAATGAGGTATTTCAGAAGCTGGAGCCAGAAAAGATTACCGCACATATCATTGCTCAAAT
>JBFKTM010000243.1:0-5400 GCA_041636295.1 Oleiphilaceae bacterium | reverse complement strand
TATGATATTAACGGAAGTGAAGTCGTTGTCATCAACGGTTATTTTCCACAGGGTGAAAGCAGAGAGCACCCCACTAAATTTCCAGCTAAACAAAAATTTTATTCAGACTTGCAACAGCTACTTGAAAGCGAATATTCCAAACAGCAAAATCTGATTGTCATGGGGGATTTAAATATCTCGCCTGAAGACAGTGACATCGGAATTGGGGCCGACAATGCCAAACGCTGGCTTCGCACCGGAAAATGTAGCTTCTTACCCGAAGAGAGGGCCTGGATAGCACGTCTTAAGCTGTGGGGACTTAAAGACAGCTATCGCGTACTAAATCCAACAAGCAATGACCTTTTTAGCTGGTTTGACTATCGTAGCCGAGGCTTTGAGCGAGAACCTAAACGAGGGTTAAGAATTGACCATATTTGGGCAACCGAACCACTGATTGAAAAGCTTGATTCGGCCGGTATCTACTATGATATTCGTGCTATGGAAAAACCCTCCGATCACTGCCCTGTCTGGTCTGACTTTACAATAGCCCCCCGTTAGTGCAATCAGTCTCGTTGTTAATTTACAATTGTTGTTGTGAAGTAGTTATACATTTTGTCACTACTTCACAGATCTTCTTTGTATTAAATGATCTAAAAAGGTTAAGATGCATTGATAGTTACAGGAAGTAATATAAACAATGAAAACCCGTGATCGGATACTCCATACCAGCCTGGAGTTGTTTAACGAATGTGGCGAACCCAATGTCACAACCCTTCAAATTGCCGATGAAATGGATATCAGCCCTGGCAATCTTTACTATCATTTTAAAAATAAAACCGAAATTTTAAACGAACTATTTGGATGGTATGAGAAAGAGATAGGCGAACTGCTTAGCGTCCCGGAAACCAGCCTATCAGTCGAAGATCAGTGGCTTTTTCTACATTTAATTTTCGAAATTATTGCCCGTTATCGTTTTCTATATCAAGACTTGGTCAATGTGCTTTCACGTCATGAAAAGCTCGCCAGTCGGTTTAAAAAGATAGTTAACAAAAAAGACAAGGCCTCGAAACAAATCTGTAAAAGCCTGGCAGACCAAGGCATTCTCAACGCAACACAAGAGGAAATAGAGGCGCTTTGTAAAAGTATTGTTATGACAGCAACTTACTGGATCAGTTTTTCAACGGTGGTAGACGGCGAGCAGAGCGATGACACTCTGAATCAAGGAGTATACCAAGTGATGACACTGGTATTTCCATATATGCGGGAAGAAGAACGAGCGCTATTGAGAGAGATGGGGGAGGCCTATCTTTAACCAATAGTGGACACCGGCTCAGTGCCCACTCCAATAAGCTAATGGAATTACTGCTTTCTTGCCTCTTCCAACTGCTGCTTAAGTTCCGCAATTTGAGATTCAAGGGCTTTGATTTCTGCCCGAGTCGGGATCCCCATTTTCTGCAGGGCTTTCGAGACCCGCTGATCAAATACGCTTTCTAGCTTACCAATAGTTCCGTTTGCTTTTTCCTTAACGCCCTCTACGGTATCTTCGACCACCTTGATTCTTTTTTCAACAACACCACGGGTAAGGTTTTCAATTTCCTCCCCCTCTTTTACCAGCTTGTCAAAAATCTTACCCGCGTCTTCTTCGGCTTTATTGTAGGCACCAAGCCCTGCCAACCAGATCTGTCGAGCGGAATCTTTAATCTTTTCAGAAAGCTGCTTTTCATCAGACATAATTTCTGGCTGATCATCGTTCATATCGTCTTTACCTGACATATCCTACAAAACCTCAGAATAATCTATTAATAGAGCGTAAATTTCCAATCTCACTATATTCTAAATGAACAGCCGACTGATCTCACTCTCAAACCTATAAATTATGCTCGCTAACTCTCGTTTATAGCATTTAAATTGGTTAAATAGCATTTTTTTAACTATAAGACTTAATAAGCACTTCATTTTTTGGCATAAAAATAGGAATTCACCCTATGGGAATGAGAGCAAAATACTCTCTCATTGAAATGGTCGTCGCCTGGCTAAACCGTGAGCATCCTCCCAGAGATATCCCTCTTAGTGATTTTGAACGTGTTCGTCACGAAATCAAGCCTGGTGATGTGATTTTGGTTGAAGGTCGAACGCGGGTCAGTGAGGTTATTAAGACTCTAACCCAAAGTCGTTGGTCTCATGCGGCCTTGTATATAGGGCGACTACACGAAATTGAACACCCCATGACACGAGAGCGGGTTAAATCTTTTTTTGATGGGCAGCCCGGAGTTCAGCTTATCGTAGAGAGTGAATTAGGTAAAGGCACGATCGTTCGGCCACTCACGGTTTACGACCGAGAGCATCTTCGAATTTGCCGCCCTCGAGACCTCACATACAAAGATCTCCAACGGTTAGTCAATTATTCAGTCAGTCGTTTGGGAAGCGATTACGATATTCGCCACATACTCGATCTGGCCCGGTTTCTGTTTCCCTGGAGAATCATGCCCAGAAGATGGCGATCCAGTATTTTTCAGCATCACATCGGTGTTGCCACAAAAACAGTGTGCTCCACGATGATTGCAGAGGCATTTGCCTCAATTCAGTACCCTATCCTGCCATTGGTGAAGCGAAGCGACCACAATAAAGTAAAGGTATTTAGACGAAACCCCAAGCTTTGTACGCCAAGTGATTTCGATTATTCGCCCTACTTCGATATTGTTAAATATCCCTTTGTCGATTTTCTAAGAGGAGCCCCCCACTATAGACTGATGCCTTGGAGTCATGACGGTGAACTACAAACCCATGAAAAAGGAGAGTATCTGGCTCACCCTCCTCACGATCCAGACAAGCAAGACAACTAACCTCTTAAGAGGCTTTCAAGTTACACGTTTTGAATAACAGCCTTATTATCAGTCTCATAGTTTCAAAACCACCATTTACTGATTATTTTTTCAATGTATCTATATATCGATATCAAGATAGCCTTTAGCTAATTTATAAATAAATATGATTAAAATATAGTCAATCAGGTTTGTAAAATTGTGAACTTGGTCAATACTTACATGTGACTGGTTTGCATAACCCTGCTGCCAGTCTAGTAGGAAGTCTTTCATGGATACTACTCACACTCTTCCCGGTTCCTTTCCCCAAGGTAACCGGGTTTTTTTTGATCGAAATTAGTATCAATTAGTTCAAATAGTTATAATCTCGCCTAGTCCATAACAAAATAAATAACAATTTCACCACTGAATAAATGAAACACGCCGTTTTAACACTGTGTTTCTAGGATAGGAAGGGAAGATGAATCTAAAGTCATATCTCAAGGAAAAACTCGTGTCCAAGGAGCTCGACACGCAGCTAAACAAAATTGAAAAACCCGTTGGGACGCTTGGCTACGACCCGTGGGGATTCAATGTAGAAACTAACAAAGTGGTATTTTCACTATTTAGTGGCATTTATAATCAATATTTTAGAGTTAAAACCGAGGGTATAGAGAATATACCGGCCAAAGGCCCAGTACTTATTATCGCCAATCACAGCGGACAACTGCCCATCGATGGCACGCTAATCGGTTATGCCCTTGCTACACGTAAGAATGCTCCCCGAATGCCCCGAGCAATGATTGAGCGTTTTTTTCCAACGGTCCCTTTTCTTGGCAATTTTCTTAATCAAATTGGGGCGGTGTTAGGTGACCCGGTTAATTGTGCCAAGATGTTGGAAAACAATGAAGCTGTCGTAGTTTTCCCTGAGGGTATACGGGGCTCAGGAAAACTATACAGAGACCGGTATCAATTGAAACGGTTTGGCAATGGCTTTATGCACTTGGCTATGAAGTATAACGCAACCGTTGTGCCTGTAGGCGTTGTGGGTTGCGAAGAAACTATACCGGCTATAGCAAATATAAAGCCGTTAGCAAAAATGCTCGGTGTCCCCTATGTCCCCATTGCCCTACCCATTATATTCCCAGCCAAAGTGCACTTAAACTTCGGCAAACCGATGAAATTCGAAGGCGGTGATGTTAGTGAAGAGGAAGTAACAAGACGAGTTGAGCAGGTCAAGTCGGTTATTAGTGACCTCATCGATAAGGGACTCAGCGAAAGAAAAAGGCTTTTCTGATGAATAAAAAACAAAAACCAAGAATTATGATTACCGGGGCGGCAGGTGCTCTGGCACAACAAGTCATTAATCGACTCCGCGAGAAATATCAGATCGTCGCTGTTGATTTTCGAAAACAAACATACCTTAGCGATGATATTCCTAGCTACCAAATCAACTTTAACAAGCGGGTTTTTGAAGACCTGTTTAGGAAATTTGAATTTGAAGGCGTAATTCACCTGGGGCGAATTACCTCCAGTGAAGAGACTCGAATGCGGCGCTACAATGCAAACGTCCTCGGCACTCAAAAACTGCTTGAACTAAGCCATAAGTACGGCATAAAGAAAGTTATTGTTTTATCGACCTACCATGTCTATGGCGCAAATGCTTACAACCCGGCATTGATCGATGAGACCGCCCCCCTTAAAGCGGCTGAGCTCACCATGGACCTTATCGATTCGGTCGAACTGGAGAACTTAGCAAACATCTATTTGTGGAAGTATAGAGATCTCAATATTACCATCTTACGCCCCTGTAATATTGTCGGTCCTGGCGTCCAGAACACCATCAGCTCACTATTGTCTAGCAAGCATGCGCCTGTTTTGGCAGGTTTTTCTCCGATAATGCAATTTATACATATTGATGATATGGCCGACGCTATTGTTCTCTCTTATGAGAAAAACAAGTCAGGCATATACAATGTAGCACCAGAAGACTGGGTATCTTATCAAGAGGCATTGGAACGATGTGGTTGCGCCCGAATTCCCATTCCGTCAATACCGCCAGTACTACCAAGACTCATCATTAAAACCCTTGGATTAAGTATATTTCCAGCATTCTTACTTAACTATTTCAAGTATCCCGTTGTTATTGATGGGCGTAGTTTCAACAAAACATTTAACTATAAGGCGAAGCGACCACTCAAAGAAATTTTCAGATTTTATAGAGAAATAAAAAAAAATAGTTAACCCCCCCTTTTATACGGCCCTTTTCAGGGCCGTATAACCTCCACCTACATTCCAGAATACCCTTCGTCACAAAACAAACCCCGAATAATAAACTAGAATATTAATAAGCGACTCAAATGAGATGACCTATTGGGTAAAACGTCCTGACATAAAGACAGGCTTTGATCAGATTAGGAGCGGGTTATGAGGAGCAAATTATTCAAGTTACTTCAGCTGTTCACTCCTCACTGGCAGGCATTTAAAAAGCCGGATCCTGACCACTTCTATCGTCGCAAATTCACCAAACATTACCACAGGAAAAAATCCACAGTAAAAAACGTCTGGATTGCCGCCGGCTGTGTTATGTTCGTATTCCCTGTTATACAGTTTATTATTC
>JBFKTM010000242.1:0-5408 GCA_041636295.1 Oleiphilaceae bacterium | reverse complement strand
GTGGTTAAGCTGGCGCCTGGGCCGTTGTCAGCGAATAAAAACAGCGGTGACGCGGCCTCTCATGAACTTCGAAGTGGCTCGGAGGAGCCTTATGTTGCGTCGACCCCGACCGTATTGCCCAAGGCGTTTGCCCCCTCCCTGCAGGACACTGAAATCGATGGTCGTCTGAAGGTTGATGCGATGGGTCATCTTGTGGTGGATCTTGAGGTCAAGAACTTCTTTGATTACTTCCTCAACACGGTCGGTGAAGTGACACCAGATGTCGCCGTGGCTGAGATGCAACAGCTGGCTGCCAGCCATCTACCGCCTGCTGCGGTGAACCAGGCCATGCAATTGCTGGGAGAATATCTGGCATATAAGGAGCTGGCGGTGCAGCTGATGGCACAGCCCATGATACCCAAAGCGCAGCAAACCAAGGAGTATCAGGTCGAGATGCTGGAAAATACCTTCCAGACATTAAAGGCTATTCGTCGTCAGGCGATGAGTGAAGAGGCCGTGACCGCCTTTTTCTCGCTGGAAGAGGCTTATGGAGAATATACCCTGGCGACCATCAAAGCCCAAAATGATGATTCCTTGTCGGCGAGTGAAAAACGGGCATTAGTTGCTTACCACAGAGAGCAACTGCCGCCGCTTATTCGCAAAACGGAAGAGCGGGTCACGGCCGATGCACAGAAACATCAGACTATTCATCAGGTGATCACGGCCTGTAATGAGTATGAACTACGGCAACAGCTGGTCGATAACGACTATACCGCTGATGTGGTGGAAGAAATAGTTGCTCATCAAAATCAGCAGCGGGCATTCGATCAACGTTATCAGCAGTACCTTTTAGATAGACGGCAGCTCATCAGTTCAGGGCTCTCCGATCAAGACCAGGCCTACCAGCTGAATATGCTAAGGGCCCGTTACTTTACCAATGAGAAGGAGTTAACCCAGGCCAAAGTCCGGGACCTCAACAGCTGATCAGCGATTCCTCAAACCCGGTTAACCTGTTAAAAGGGTACAGTTGTGCCCTTTATTTTTGCTGCGTTTACCGTCGAGATGGTTTATTTTTGAACGACAATACAGCACCCAGAACAATAATAATTAGCACAGGACACGCATGTCCCAGTGGATAACAAATCTCAGCGAAAGCGAAGTAACGCAAGACCTGGCCAAGGGGTTCCCCTGGTTGCGGTTTGCTGCGCCTATTGAAGCGGTCTATCAACAGTACCTGTACCAGCGGTTGAGCAAACGGGCTCGGCCAGTAGGCTGGATTGGCTTGATGATTATTCTCATCTACTCCGTGCTGGACTACTTTCTATTCCCCAGTTTTGTCTCGCAATGGACCATTAGCATCCGGCTTTTTTTTATTTGTCCGCTGATCCTCATGGTGATCTGGATGAGCGCTCACCGTATCAATGTACGGTTATTTTTTATCGGTTATGGCTTGAGTTATCTGCTGGCAGGGCTGGCGGTCGTGACGATTATTATGAGTGCCCGACTGCAGCAGGTCTACATGCCATACGATGGACTGTTGCTGCTATTAATGTTTGGTTATTTCGTGATGGGCGTACCGTTTTTTCAGGTGGTCGTAGCGTCTTGGGTTATTTTACTTGCCTATCTGGGGAGCAGTATCTACGGCGGATTTGTTCGAGAGGAGATTATCTATAACAATTTTTTCCTGATTACCGCCAATATTATCGGTGGGGTCGGCAGTTATCTACAGGAGCACTCCCAACGCACCCACTTTCTCGGGCAACTACTGCTGGAGTTCTCTCACCAGAAGGCGGAGCAGGATAGCCAGTTAAAAACCAAGCTATTGGCCACCGCCAGTCATGAACTGCGACAACCGTTACATGCCATGAACTTACTGGCTGAAAACCTCTCCACGCGGCTTGATGAAACTGAACAGCAGGGCATTATGGGGCGATTGCAACTCTCGATCCGTCAGCTTCAGGATCTGCTCGGCTCACTATTTGAAATATCCAGGCTGAACGTGGGGGTGATTAAACCGAGAAAACGGCAGGTCGCAAGTGGCCCATTAATACGCCTGCTGGTGCTTGAGTATCAACTGCTAGCCCAATCGAAGGGGATCGTGTTGTCAATAAGCGATACGGGGGCGCACAGGGTATTTACCGACCCGGTGTTACTCACTCGCATTGTGCGTAACTTACTAGAGAATGCCATTAAACACAGTCAGGCAACTGAGGTGACAGTAACACTGGCGCGTCAAGATGATTCGATCGTGATCACTATTGCCGATAACGGCATCGGAATCGCCGAGTCATCACAGTCGGCGGCTTTCCGGGAGTTCAACTCCCTCGCTCGTCATAGTGGCGGTTTGGGGGTGGGCCTGGCGATCGTAAAGCAACTTACCGCGTTGCTAAATATAGAGTTGCAACTGGTATCGGCGGCAGGCAGCGGGTGTACTTTCACGCTCACACTAAGCGCATCGCCTCAGTCGGATATGACTCCGCAGAAACAGGCTGTTGAAGATGAATTCGAGACTCATACTAGAAGGGGAGCCAACCGCAAGCAGATTATGATTGTAGACGATGACCCGGAAGTATTGGCATCAATGACTAGCCTGTTCAGCAGCTGGCACTATCTCGTCTTGGCCTTTCCCTCACCACTCGCTGCGCTGAACGAAGCAACGATATCGGTGCCCGACCTGATTATCTCTGATCATGATTACACTGAGCGCGGGCTTAATGGTCTTGAGTTCATTGAGCAGGTAACTAAGCGAGTCAACGCTAAAGTACCGGCACTGCTGCTATCTGCTAATACGGAACTGAATCTGGAAGAGCGGTTGGGCGCAAACACCCTGGTTGCTTATAAACCACTCAAACCCGCCAAGCTTAAGTTGATCATCGGGCATCTGTTGCAGCGTGAGAGATCGCAAAATGCCAAGGTGACTGAGTACTAAAGTGACAGAGTACTAAGGTGACAACAGCCCCAATCTAACGGCCTTCTGCACACACTCGGTACGGTTATGGACCTCAAGCAGTTGAAATAGCGTTTTAAGATGGGTTTTAACGGTATGTTCGGTCAGTTCCAGCCGTTGGCAGATACGTTTGTTGGGTAACCCTTCAGCCAACAATAACAAGACATCCAGTTGCCGTGGTGTCAGGTTGAGGGCGTTTTGGTGGAGGCTACTCACCTTAGGGGCCGTAAGATAAAATTCAGGTAAGCACTGCTCTCCATTGATGATCTTTTCAATAGCCGTAACGATGCCGTCGCTGCTATTCGCTTTGCTGATAAACCCCGCAGCCCCTGCAGCCATAGCGGCCGTGACATCAGTCACCTCTTCGGAAGCGGAGAGAATGGCCACAGGGATAAATAGTTTTCGTAGCTGAAGATAGCGTAATAGCGAGAGCCCCTGGCCATCCGGAAGGTTGAGATCCAGCAGGATAAGGTCAAAGTCGCTATGCTGCTCCAAGATCGCTTTGGCTTCTTGATAACTGCCGACACAGTGAGAATAAGAACCCGAGGGCAGCTTTTGTAACGCGAGCGAAAGCCCCTCAAGAAAAAGCGGGTGATCTTCAACAACAAGAATACGCACGATTGCGGTATTTAGCGCCGTATTGTTCTGCTTCATAGTGTTCTCTGATTATTTTTATTTTTGAGCGACCTGCGTCTTGGCGAACAGGTTGCTTTACGTAC
Organism: Oleiphilaceae bacterium; assembly: GCA_041636295.1. GTDB lineage: Bacteria > Pseudomonadota > Gammaproteobacteria > Pseudomonadales > Oleiphilaceae > Alkalimarinus. Next base: position 1,763 of record JBFKTM010000242.1, on the reverse strand, counting down.
AAGTATATAGTGGCGTGTCATCTTAAAGTGTGATGATGGCCAAGCTTTGCAGGGTCAGATGAGCAAGAAGATTCAATGAAGTGACGGGTCAGGCGTTTACCTGGCCCGTGTTAATTAAAGATCGGCAGCGACTTCCAACTCTTTGATGCCGTTCTCAATGTAGTCAAGCAGGCGCTGCATGGATGGCAGGGTGCGGCGGCAGGCCGTCAAGCCAAACTCCAGCTGATCGTCATAGCTGAGCAGGGTGATATTTAGCGCAATACCATCCAGCGGTATCGAAACCGGGTACATCCCTTCCAGTTTGGCGCCATTCCAATAGCGCGCCTTTTTAGGCCCGGGAACATTGGATATCACCACATTAAAGGCTTGCAGACCCGGTGCCAGTCCGGTTAGCAGGTTGAGTCCGGTCGGTGCCATGGTCAGTGCTGTATAGTTCAGGGCTTCTTCTGGTGTCATATGGCTCATGCGGTCTTTGGCGTCTTTAACCGATGATTTGATCACCGCCAAACGATCACTGGGGTCAGCAATATGAGTGCCGAGGTTGGCGAGTACCATGGCAATCTGATTACCCCCCTCACTGTCGTCGTGCCTTAGAGACACGGGCACCATTGCAATCAATGGCTGGTCAGGCAGAGCGTGTTGGCTGATTAAATAGTTACGCAAGGCACTGCCGCAGATTGCCAGCACGATATCATTAACGGTGGCGCGCATCGCTTTGCCAATGGCTTTGATGCGGTCGATAGCGTATGACTGCGCGGCGAAGCGGCGAGAGCCGGTAATCGAGGTGTTTAGCAGACACTTGGGTGCCTGAAAGATTGAAACGGTATCGGGGTTATCATGGGCTTGCTGAACCGATTTGTATACCTCTCGGATCACTGTCGGGATCGTACCCAGCTGTTTACCCGCCGAATTGCTCAACTGAGTCAGGCTGGAGATAAAGTCGGTTGCGGTTGGGGTAACGGTCTCGCGTTTTTTCGGCGGCATGGCCCACCAGGGGGGGAGGTCGGTGGCGTTGGGGTCTTCAGATAGTGCGCGGGTTGCCATGCGTATTGCGGAGATACCATCAATCATGGAGTGATGGGCTTTATTGTAAAGTGCAAAGCGGCGACCACGGACGCCTTCGATCAGGTGGCACTCCCACAACGGTCGTTCGCGGTCCATCAGGTTACTGTGCTCTGCCGAAATATGGGCTAACAGCTCCCTGATACGTCCTGGCTTGGGCAGCGCTTCATGGCGGAAGTGATGTTCCAGATCGAAGTGGTCATCTTCTTTCCAGTAATAACGGCCAAACCGGCTGGTGAGTCGTTGATTGAACGGCGGTTGTGGCTGTGAATAGGCGCGGAGGGACTCCGCCAGTTCGGTAACGTATTTCGGACCGGCGCCATCTGGAAACGAAAAAAGTTGCAAGCCACCGACGTGCATGGGTTGCTGACGTTTTTCCAGCCAGAGAAACAGCTGATCGGCCGGGCTGAGTGCTTTCATGAAATGTGCTTCCTTTTCTGATTATTTTTAACCCTGTTGGCATTCTCTTTTGGCATGCTCTTTTGGCATTGTATCTTTGAGAGAAGAGGATGACAAAAGATAAAACTTTATTCGTAAAGCCGGTCATTTTTTCACTGGTTTGATATTCATTAAGGCGAATTGAAATTATAATTCGCTACCCTTAGGTTGTTTATTTAGAGGTCCCCATGACAACAACCGGTTGCGATTTTTCTGACACAATAGCGTTCTCCTATGATGCGCTTCTCGATGCCCTGGTTGAT
>JBFKTM010000241.1:0-5463 GCA_041636295.1 Oleiphilaceae bacterium | reverse complement strand
TTTATTTTTTTTCTTATTTTATTAATTTTCAGACACATAATAAGAAATATTATTACCTCAATTATTAACTATACTCCAATCTCTTTCACTTTACCGACCTCTTCCGAACATGACGATGAAACAGCAAATACTCGTTGAACACCTCAAGGCACTCAGCTTTGAGATCTATGAGGTGACTACCACTCTGTTCAAAATAATGATTCCAGCCCTGCTCATCATAAAAGCATTGGAAATGGTGGGGGGAATTGAGCTGTTAAGTATGGCATTGAGCCCAGTCATGGGTTGGGTCGGCCTCCCTGAATCCATGGGTATCGTATGGGCCACGACCCTGCTGACCAATATCTACACCGGCATGCTGGTCTTTTTTACGCATTCAACCGAGCAAAGTCTAACGGTAGCCCAAGTAACGGTGCTGAGTGGCATGATGCTGATGGCACACGCCCTACCCATTGAAGCACGAATCGCTCAAAAGGCCGGCATTCGGCTATCGGTAACGCTTATTCTGCGCATTGGCGGGGCATTGGTTTACGGTTGGTTACTCAACCGGATATACACATCGGGTGACTGGTTGCAGCAACCCAACCAGTTACTTTGGCAACCTGAAACGGCAGGCGATGCCTCTCTGGGCCAATGGCTAATCGACCAGGTGCAGGGGCTGTTTGCTGTATTCATGGTCATCTGCCTGCTGCTCAGCACACTCAAGATACTACGAGTGATCGGGGTTGAAAAACTGATTAACGGGCTACTATCACCACTGCTACGGCTGCTCAAAATTGGCCAGGAAGCCACCACTATCACCTTGGTCGGAATCACGCTGGGCCTTTCATTTGGGGGTGGGTTGTTAATCAAGGAGGCCAATGCCGGTCATGTATCGAAGCAGGACATTTTTTCCTCGATGGGGCTGCTCGCCCTGTGCCATAGCATTATTGAAGATACCTTACTGGTTATGTTGCTCGGGGCACATATCTCTGGGGCGCTTTGGTTTCGCATCGCCTTTGCACTCATTGCGATTGCGCTTCTTTCCCGTTGGGTGCTGAGTCGCTCCAACACGTTCAAACAACGTTATCTATTTACCTCCCAAAGAGGCGCTGAGCAGTTATGAACAGTGAAAATCTAACTCGCCAGGGCGTTCTGTTTGCACTGGGCGCGTTCAGCCTGTGGGGGCTTGCCCCGATTTACTTCAAAGCGGTGGCCACTATCAGCCCGATGGAAGTACTGGCTCACCGGGTAATTTGGTCAGTTTTCTTCCTGCTACTGCTGATTGGCGCCACCCGACAATGGAAGCCCCTTTTCACGCTCATTGGTGAGCGAAAAACATTACTTCGTTTACTGTTTACCGCGTTTCTTATCTCCATTAACTGGCTAATATTTATTTGGGCGGTCGGTGCCAGCCGAATTATTGAAACGAGTCTCGGCTACTATATTAACCCGCTGATCAGTGTGATTCTGGCCATGCTCTTTCTCGGTGAACGCTTACGCCCGATTCAGTGGGTCGCCATAGCAATTGCACTGGCCGGGGTTATCAACCAAATCATCATTGTTGGCTCTATTCCTCTGGTGGCTCTGGCGCTGGCATTCAGCTTTGGTTTCTATGGATTGGTCAGAAAGAAAATCAGCGTCAATCCAATTATTGGGCTCACCGTTGAAACACTACTCCTCATGCCTTTTGCGTTGCTATATCTAGGCTGGCTGGCATTCAACAACGGATTGATGTTTACCCACCAAGGCATGACCATTGATCTTTTGTTGATAGCAGCGGGTCTTGTCACTTCACTGCCTTTAATCTGCTTTGCTGCGGCCACCAATCGTTTAAGCCTAACCAGTATGGGGTTAATTCAGTATGTTGCTCCCAGTCTTACCTTTTTACTGGCAATTTTGGTTTACGACGAGCCGTTTGGTGCTTCTCAATTAGTCACTTTCGGCTGTATCTGGGGCGCGCTGGTTTTGTTCACAATCGAGGGATATCACTATCAAAGAAGAAAGCAGATAGCGATGCGTCTTACCGCCTGCACCTCCTGAAAGTTATCCAACAAAAAAAGTTGATATAGATGACAAACCGGAAAAACAGAACTATAAGAGAAAGGATCAAGAGAAAGGATCGAGCAACATAAAAGATAGTTGGATGACTAATAAGGGGGGCATTAGTTATCTTGCCTTAGCTCAATATCGCCCCCAACAGTCAGGCAATGATATGCGAAGTATTCAAATTGCCCCTAAGCGATTGCTGATGCCTATCGCTTTGACACTTCTGGCATTTTTCGTACTGGCGGCCGTTGTTTTGTACTTAAAGTCGCAACCCTCTGCAACCTGGGATGATGCCTTCTCCGCCATTCTTATTAGTTCAGGACTCATCACTCTGTTAATTGCCATCGTCGCCTGCCCCTTATTAATTGCCAGAATCACCTATTTTTTATTTCGGTTAATGGCCTATGGACGAAAAGAAGGTGTCTCTCTGTTTAGTCCAAAATTATTGTGGAATCCCCTCAACCTGCTCTTGTTCAAGAGCTTATTGAATGAGGTAGGCTTGAAGGCCCGGCAACGGATTCTGGTTGCCATCATACTGTTTATTTTTCTGATTTTTGTTATGCAGCTGACAACCTCAGTGTTACAAGAACTCTACCATTAGCGTCGATGCCCCCCTTTTTTACAATCTTCATTAGATGAGCCCTGCTGCCCGTTTGCCGCAGGGCTCAGTGTACAAGATGATTTTGTTCACCTACGAGTTAGTATCGTGGCCACCATGCAATCCGCCTTCACCCTGTCCGCTTTGTCGGTCAACCTGTATCTCTCTAAGGGAGCGATTTCTTTCCAGGTTTTCCTTCGCCATTTCATAGTAACTGGGCGATAACTGAAGTGCTTTTGAAAAGAACTCAGCCGCTTTCTCATGTTTGCCTTCAAGCATGCACAGGTAGCCAATATCATTATAGGCCTGGTACTTTTCCATTAAACGTCCGAAGGTGTCCAATGCCTCAGGGTAGCGCTCCTGTCTGGTGTACAGTAAACCCAGATTCTTCCATACTTGTTCGTAGTTCTCTCGATAGGCAATGGCACGCTTAAATGATTTTTCAGCGGCTCGCCAGTCGCCAGCCAAATAGCGGGAATACCCCATGTTGTTCCACACCACAGCACTTCGAGGTTGAACCTTTAGTGCCACTTTGTAATATAACAGTGCTTCAACATAGTCTTTCTTCAAATCTGAGATAACCCCCATGCTGTTGTAGGCTCGATAGGGTGAGAGCTTATCCACTTTTACTTCAGGGCCATTATATTGTATGGGTTTGTTTTTATACTCTGGCGCCACCTGTTTAACGGGTTGCTGGTTCTGGCTAATGGCGACGTCCTGCTCCCCTTTAGATCGGTCGTAGGTTTTCTCTTTTTTTAGTTTTGGATCACCGTTGAGATCGGTGCCCATTTCTATATGCTCAATTCTACTCTGATCAGCCCGAATTGATCGTTTTAAATACCCTTCGGACATCTGATACTCACGCAGCTCAAGCAGCACCAAACCCAACCCTTCCAAGGCACCAATATGCTCGGCATCACTCTCTAACACCTGCTCGTAAGCGATCTGTGCCAACTCGTGATTGCCGCGGGAGGCGTGTATGCTCCCTATCTTATAGAGCAATTCAGTATTGTTGCCATCAATCGCGAGCCCCCGGATATACTCGAACAGTGCACGGTCGTAATCCTGTTCACGCAAGGCGGCATCCCCTCTCATAGCCGCTTCAGCTACCGTTTCGGGTGGCTCACTTTGCAGATAGACTGCCGATGACTGACCATCATAGAAATTATTATAAATCTCCTTCTCAGGCGTCGTACTGCAGCCGGTAATCACTGCCATCATTAGCAATACTGCCAACAGTCGACAATTTACTAAAAAGTGTGAATTCGGCATCCATTCAGTTGTTTTAGAAAACTCAGAGACTTTCACTTCAATACTGTTAACACTCGCTAGCCCGTTCATAGTCATTCACCTGTCCGCTCTTGCTTATGATTTTAGGAAACTACTCTTGCTTAAACTCCACCACACTTATCGTGAACTCGTCACTTGCTATCCTGCGCCGAAGGCGTTGAATACTCGAAGAATTGCCGGCCCAATGGCGACCAGAAAAAAGGAGGGCCAGATACAAAACGTCAATGGGAATATCAGCTTAGTACCGATCTTTGCCGCTGACTCTTCTGCTTTCTGCATACGCTTATCCCTGAACTCTTCAGAATAGACTCTTAAGGTATCGGCAATACTGGTGCCGAACCGAACACTCTGGTCTAGTAGCGCCACCATTCCTCGTATATCATCAAGCCCCGTGCGTTCCGACATATTGCGAAGTGCAGCAACACGACTCACACCAGCCCTGATTTCAACACCAATCAGGGCGAGCTCTTCCGCCAGTTCAGGGTGGCTCACCTCAAGCTCATCAGCGACCCGCTGTATTGCTGCCGTTAGCCCCAAGCCTGATTCAACACAAACCACCAACAGGTCCAGGGCATCAGGGAAGCTATTTCTCAATTGGTTCATCCGTTTTGCAACCAATCGCTCAAGCACTATTGTGGGAATCATCAGCCCCGTAAATGACGCCAACAGAACCCAAAACAGTATTTTTGAGCGGCTTAACTCTGGTAACCACTGAACAACCATTAATACGCATACGGGTAAAACAATCGCCAATAGCACCTTGATCGCATAAAAATCCTTAACCGCACTGGCTGAGCGGTAACCGGCATGAACCAGTTTTTTTGAGGTGCTGGAAAGCTCCCACGCTTTACTGGGCATGACATATTTTGATACGGGATCAATCACCTTCGACAGATTACCCATTTTGGCTGCGGCCATATCGACGGTTTTCGGCTCACGATGAATAATGCTATCAATACGGCGTCTTAAGGGACTTGTCACCTCTGACAATAGAACCATTGATGCGAGGGCAAAAATCAGTATTGATAGACCGGTAAGAACTACAAACGTAATTCGAACCGCTTGCTCATCGGCAATCAGCGTACTCAATAGTGCTAATATATAGTCCATCGTGCTCTACTCCTCTGTGAACGGTTAATTTCAGTTAACGTAGGGTAAACTCACACTGAAATCCGAATAATTTTTCGAACCCACCATATCCCCGCTAACATGCCGGCAAAGGCATAAAAGATAAACTTCCTCCCTCTTTCATCCTCTACCAGTACAGGCAGGTAATCTGGTGTTGTTACTGACAACAGGATGACCAGCGCAAATGGGACAAGACAGAGAATCCACGCTGAGAGGCGCCCTTCTGCCGAAAGGGTTTTTACTTTTCGCTGGAATTTGAAACGGCCTCGAATAACATTACTAATCTGCTCCAATATCTCAGCAAGGTTCCCCCCGGTCTCCTTCTGCACTAATACTGAAGTGACCAGAGCCATCACGGTAATGGTGGGCATTCGTTCCAATAACCCTAACATCGCACGCCTGACATCATTGCCGTAGTTGAT